>NZ_JAGQCP010000006.1:0-100303 GCF_024346255.1 Cyanobium sp. BA5m-10
TGCTGGACCTGCTGGCAGGAGATGCGGAGCTGCCTGAAGACCGGGTGGATGGAGAGTGCCTGAAGGGCGACCTGCGAGCGCTGCTGGAGCAACTGCCGGAGCTGCAGGGGCGGGTGCTGAAGATGCGTTATGGGATTGAGGCTGGGGAGCCGCAAGAGAGCTCGGAGCCGATGAGCCTCAGTGCCATTGCTAAGCAATTGGGCATGAGCCGCGACAAAACTCGCAACCTGGAGCGCAAAGCCCTCGAAGGCGTACGGGCCCAGTCACGCATGCTTGAGGGTTATCTGGTGGCTTGAGCTGACTCAGCCGGTGGAGCTGACGCTGCGAGCAATCAGTACGGTCAGCATCACGATGGCAAGAAGAACCTGGAGAGCCATAACCAGCTTGGCTCTCCGTGACATAACGGCTTCAGATGTGGGTCCGTAGGTGGAATTGACGTTCATCGAGATAAACAGGTAGTCGATGATGTGGGGTTCGGGTGGTTCTTCTCCCTGTCGGCTGGGCCAAATAAATGCACCGCCTGGAGTGCTGACATCAAGAAAGATATAGACAAACATAAATACGAGCACGCTTTCCATATAGACGGCTGCCACATCCCACAATCCTGCCAATCCACCGCCTTGATGGCTGCCTGCAGTGGCAACCATGGACAGCACATTTGCTATTACCTGAAGCATTGAAAACAGCAGATAGGCCAGGGCCCAGCGGAAAAGATGGCGGTTTTTGCCGCGAAACAGGCTGACCGTTAGCCCGATTGTTACGGCGATGAAGGCAATTGTGGCAACGATGTCGATGCTGTGTACTAAATCGCTGAGATTTGGAGCAATCAAGCTGCGATGCCGCAGATGATTAACCAGCAGAAGATCCATTCCCCAGACGCCTGTCGTAGCAGCAATTACCGCTAGTCGCCCCCTGCCGCTGGTTAGGCGCTCGCGCAGCATATCGGCGGGTCCAGCGCTTGTCTGCTTTGAAGGCTCGCTGGCCATAATTTTGCTCCGGCTGATGGTTGGATGAAATATTTAGGTTTGATTGGGGAATTTTGAACCAATTCAAGTGATGATATGGCAGCTATGAATCTATCTTTTGGTGATTATCTTGGTTTTGCCGCCTATTTTGCAGGCAGGCTGATGGCTTCTTTTAGTAGTAAAATTAGAAAAACTGATCGAAGTTGTCGAAGTCGACTGCGCTGAAGGTACCTGCTTCTACCTGAGCCATAAGCCGTTCCAGCTGCACCCACAGGGCGCCAGCTGTGGCAATCGACAACACAAAAGAAACCAGCAGGGCAACCCCCGCCGAGAAACCGAATACCTGCAGGCTGCCGCCAATAAAAAGGGTGATGCCGATCACCACGCCGAAGTAAGGCAGGGTGACCGCAAAACTGCCAAGTGGTAGCAGGGGCAGGCGATCCTGTTTCCAGCCCTCCAGCTTGTTTTCTACCAATTTGGCGAAGGTGAGCCCGCAGAGCACGCCGATGGCCAGGCCCACACCAGCTACTAGGTAGGGGGGCTGGATGATCTGGGCATATTCCAGAAGGATGTCGCTCGCATCGAGGTCGGCGTACATCCAGCCGTCCGGCAGGGCGCTGCTGTCCATGGCGTCGAGGGGCAGGCTGGCCATCTGCTGAGACTGGTCTTGGTGGCCGAGACCCTAGGCCCTCAGGGTTCCCAGCGCTGGGAACCCAGGAAGGTGAGTTCGACGAAGCTGCTGCCGTTGTGGTCCTGGGGACCCAGTTGCACCCGGTAGCCGCCAAGGTCTAAATCGCGCATCGTTTCAAGCGCGGTCACAAAGCGTTGGCGGGTTGGCGCCGGCCCGGCCCGACGCAGGCCTTCCACCGTCATCTTGGCGGCAAGGAAGCCCTCGAGGCTGATGAAGCCGAATTGGGGTTTGGCCTGCTGGCGGCGCATTAATTTCTGGTATTCCTTCACCACTGGCACCCTTTCGTTCCAAGGGAAAGGCACCACCTGGGCCACGCCAATGCCACTGGCCTCATGGCTTTGCAGCGAGGCCCGCAGGGCGCTGGTACCTACAAACGACACGTTCATCAGCTGGGCTGTGCTGCCGCGCCGCCGCATCTCGCGGCTTAAGGAGGCCGAGCTCGGGTAGGCCGCTATCACCAAAACCGCGTTGGCATTGGCGTTTTGCACCATGCTGGCTGCCCCGCCGGTTTGGTTTGAGTTGCGCTCAACGCTGGCAGTGGCCACTGGCTTGAGGCCATGGCGTCTCAAGGCCTTGAGAGATCCCTTGAGGCCGTCTTTGCCAAAGGCATCGTTTTGAAAGACAACCGCAACGCGATGGCGGCCGCTGCGCACCAGGTAGTCGACCATCCGGTCAATTTCCATGTGGTAGCTGGTACGTAGGTTGAACACCATGGGGCGATGGGGCTGGCGTAGCAGCTGGGCGCCGGTGAGTGGAGCTATTAGTGGAATTTTCTGTGTCTCAACCAAGGGCAACACCGCCTTGACGGTGGGGGTGCCCACATAACCAAATAAAGCAAACACCTTGTCGCGTTCAACCAGCTGCTTGGTGTTGCGCAGGGTGAGAGGTGGGTCGTAGCGGTCGTCGAGGCTCAGCAGCTTCAGTCGCTTGCCATGGACGCCACCTTGGCGATTCACTTCGGCGAAATAGGCCAGAGCCCCTTCCCGGTATTCGCTGCCGAGCATGCCGGAGGGGCCGCTGAGGGCCGCCGACTGCCCCAGCACGATTTCTGTTGATGCCAGGGCAGGCAGGCTCAGCGTCAGGGCCAGCGCCACTGCGGTGCCTACTCGCCCCCAACCGGCTTTCGGCCTTAACTTCAGCAAACTGCAGCGGTTGGGCATGGGTAAGCGCAGGCAAAGGCCTTGGAACGTGCTGGCGATGGTTGCCGTTGTTCTGGCGGCCATCCTGGCAATTTTGGGGATCGGGCGCATTGATGTGAGCCCAGTGCTAAGCCGCGACTCTTTGCGGCTCTCTTCCGCGTCCCGTGCTCTCACTACCTTGCCCCTCGGCGAGAAGCCTGCCCTTGGTGTATGGAGCGCCATGCGGGGAGACCAGCTCAGCGCCGGGGAGGAACGGGTGGATCGGGCTGAGTTTGAGCTAGCCCCATACAAAGTGGAAGTAGGGGTGTATTCAACTAGCAATTATGAGCTTGATCTAACGGTGCCAACCTATTCTGGTAGTGGCTATGTTTGGCTGCGCTGGGAGGAGCCTATGCAGCGCTATGTGGAGGCTCGTGGTGGAGATATTTCGAGTATGTTTATTGTTCTGAATACCCTGCTTTCTGACAAGGATTCAAGCCTTAGGCCGGTGGGCAATGTTCCCGCGCGGCTTGCGGATGGTAGTTACTACCAATTGTTTACCTATGTGGGTCGTTATTATGTAGACAAGGCTAGTTTTCGACACTACCCTTTCATGAGCATAAGCCTGCCACTTGTGATTGAGGCTAACGATATAGACGGCCAACTTAGTTATCGAAATCTCCGCTTAGTCCCAGAGATTCGCAACAGCGGGATGGGTCTCTACGCTCGCATTATTGGCTGGCTAAATACTGGCTGGTCGATTGCGGAATACCGGCACCATTATGCTACAAATTTTGGGCTTGGTGGCGAAGAAAACGACTACAGCCAAATCCTCTTTGAGATTTCCTACGGCACCTCTTCGTGGTCGTCTTTCTGGAGATTGTTGTTGCCCCTCTCCGTGTTGATGGCCATGGTGTTGTTGGTATTTAAGGTGCGCCCTGATGAGCAGGATGCTCGTGCCAGTATCCCGGTCACTGTTCTCCTTACCCTGGTTTTCCTACAGCAAACCTATCGTGACAAGTTGCCTGATTTGCCCTTTCTTACCTTCCTTGATCAAGTGTACGTCGTTGCTTACGTAGTCACGCTGGCAGCTTTTGTATTGGTTCTATGGATTGGACGACGCTATGCCGTGATGGAATCGATTGAAGATCCCGCCGAGAAACAAGCGTTATTGCTGCATCTAAATCGCCTTGATGATACCTGGCCCCTAGTGGTGGTTCTGGTGGGTGGTGCTGCAATTACCTTCTGCTGGATGACGATCCCCCAGGTTGGTTGAGCTATTTATTGTTTAAGCCTATTGTTTAAGGCCATTGTTTAAGCCTGTCTATAATTTAAGCGGGTTGCAGTGTGAGCTTTGCCAGCATGCCGCTCACCAACTTGCGAGGTGAAAAAGTACGTCCCATCAGGCCCATCAGGGCTCGCAAATCGTCTGTGTGCAGGCGATCGCCCTGAACCAGAGTAAGCAGGAGCCGTTGCCTCAGGCTGCCGCCCTCTGGGCCTAGAAGCAGCTTCAGGCCAGCTCCCGCAACTGGAAGCAAATCGGGACTAGTGGAATCGTTCTCCACAACCGCCAATAGATTTTCTAGTCGTTCAAGCTGCAGGCGCCCTTGTCGATCAAAGAGCACCTCAAGTAGTTTATCGCGCATCTCACTGGTTTCGCCTGCCAGCAGGCGCCGGGCCACGTATGGATAGGCAACCCTGATGATCTTGAAGCTGGGATCAAGCCGCAGGGCCAGGCCCTCCTGGCTCACCACCGCCCTAATGATCAGGGCGAAGCGAGCCGGCACACGAAAGGGATAGGCATACATCAGCTCCGAAAAGCGATCGGTGATGGCTTTGAAGTTGAAGGAGCCCACGTTGTCGCCTAGGGCGCCACCAAGCACCTCCTCAAGGGCAGGAATGATTGGCTTGAGATCGGCCCGGGGATTGAGGAAACCCAGGCTGACGAAATCAGCCGCGAGGGCGGTGAAATCCCGATTGATCAGGTGAACAACGGCGCCGGTGAGGGTGAGGCGATCGCTGTCGCTGATCGAATCCATCATGCCGAAATCCACATAGGCCACATGGCCCAGGGGGCCGGTTTTGCCGGAAAGCGCAAACAGGTTGCCGGGGTGGGGATCAGCGTGGAAATAGCCAAATTCGAGCAGTTGCTGCAGCCCGGCGATCACGCCAGTGCGGATCAGGGCCGAGGGGTCCAGGTTGCGAGCCTCCAGCGCCTGGCGTTCCTGCAACTTGGTGCCATTGATCCACTGGGTGGTGAGCACCCGCTGGCTGGATAGCAGTCGCTCCACCCGCGGCACGGTCACCTCTGGTTGGCGGGCGAATAGATCGGCAAATCGTTCAGCGTTATTGGCCTCGAGCCGGTAATCAATCTCCTCGAACAAAGTTGAGCCGAATTCATCGATGATGTCGCCGAGGCCAAAGCCCAGGTTGAGTGGCAGCAGCGGCGCACTCAGCACAGCCAACAGGCGGATGATCACTAGATCCCGCCGCAGAATGGTGGGCAGATTGGGGCGTTGCACCTTGACGGCCACCCAGTGGCCATCAGCGAGCTGCGCTTTGTATACCTGGCCCAGGCTGGCTGCTGCTACGGGGTAGTCGGGGAATACCTCAAATAGCTGGTCGGCCGGGGCGCCCAATTCCTGCTCAATGGTTGCTAGCGCAATCCCATGGGGATAGGCGGGCAGGTTGTCCTGCAGCTGGGTGAGCTGTTCGAGCCAGTCGCGCCGCACCAGATCGGGCCGGGTGGAAAGGGCTTGGCCCACCTTGATGAAGCAGGGGCCCAGGTCCGTGAGCGTGGTCAGAATTCGCCTTCCCAGCCGTTGCTGCACCTGGGCATTGCTGCTGTTCCCCTGCACCACCAACACCAGGGCCAGGCTGGACAGCTGCCAGATCACCACGAGCAGCCGGGCTATCAGCACCCAGGGACGCAACAGCAACCAGCGGAGGTCTCTGCCTGGGTCGTAACCCAGCTCGCTGGCAGCTTCGGCGTAGGTCAAGGCACGGCAGCGGCTAGTTGAGCAGACTCTATGAACGCCATCCCTCTTTTCATGGGCCTGCCGCTGCATCTGCCGGCCCACGGCCGTGGTCGGGGTCTGTCTCCTGCCCTGCGGCGCCTGCTGCGCCAGCGGCCGGGCAGTTGGGATCTGCCGGAGCTGCCGGAGCAGGGTGGTCCCCTGATCGATACCGGCTCCGTCGCTGATGCTCAGCGGCGTTGTGCCTCCCAGCTTGGAGCGGAGGCGCTCTGGTTTGGTGTTAATGGTGCCAGTGGCATGCTGCAGGCAGCCCTGCTAGCCCTGGCTCCCCCTGGCAGCCGGGTGCTGCTGCCCCGCAACCTGCACCGCTCCCTGCTGCACGGCTGCGTGCTGGGCCAGCTGCGGCCAGTGCTGTTTGACCTGCCCTTCGATACGGCCAGCGGTCTGTGGCTGCCACCAAGTTCTGCCCATCTCGAGCTGGTGCTTGCAGCAGCAGCGCAAAACGGTCCCCTGGCGGCCCTGGTGCTGGTGTCGCCGAGCTACCAGGGCCAGCGCGCCGAGCTACCGGCCCTGGTGGCATTGGCCCACGGCCGTGGGCTACCCGTGCTGGTCGATCAAGCCCACGGCCGCGGCGAGGCCTTGGCGGCCGGGGCCGACCTGGTGGTGCTCTCGGGCCAGAAGGCTGGCGGCGGTTTGGCCCAGAGCGCCGCCCTGCTGCTGCAGGGCGGCAGGGCTGATCGCGATGCCGTGGCCCGGGCCCTGCTCTGGCTGCAGACCTCCAGCCCCAGCGCCCTGCTGCTGGCCTCCGCAGAAGCTGCCCTCGACGACCTCACCAGCTCGGCGGGCCGGCGCCGCTGGCAAGCGGCAGGGCGCTGCGGCGAGCGCCTGCAGCGCCGCTGCCGTGCGCTGGGCTTGCCCCTGGTTGCAAATGACGACCCGCTGCGGTTGGTGCTGCACACCGCTGCCATGGGAATCAATGGGCTGGAGGCCGATGCCTGGTTGCTGCAGCGGGGTGTGATCGCCGAGCTGCCGGAACCGGGGGCGCTCACTTTTTGCTTGGGTATGGCGCCGCCCCCTGGGCTGCTTTGGCGCCTGCCCCACCAGCTGTTGCGCCTGCGGCGTGCCCTGGGGGGACCACCCCTGCCACCCTTCAGCGCGCCACCGCTGCCGCTGGTAGCGGAGCCGGAGCTGCCCTTGGCCGAGGCCTGGCGCGCTCCGGCGGAAGTCGTGGCTTTGGCGGCGGCAGCTGGACGGATCGCCGCCGAACCCCTGTGTCCCTATCCGCCGGGTATTCCCCTGCTGGTGCCCGGCGAGCGGATCGATCTGGCTAGGGCTACCTGGCTGCGACAGCAGCAGCACCTTTGGCCAGGCCAGATCGCTGATACGGTGAGGGTTGTGGCCGGATAGGAGGCCGATGGATTCCAATGCCGCGGCCGATCTAGGCCAAGCTTCCCAGCAGCCGACCTACCAGTGGGATTTCGTCACCCCTGGGCTGCCTGATAGTGCCTTTGAAGACGCTCCGGGCTTCAGCCCCACCCCCATGGAGCTGAGGGTGATGCTGCTGGCCCATCTGCGCCCCCGCGCCGATTCCCTGGTGTGGGATGTGGGCGGCGGCACCGGTGCCCTGGCCCTGGAAATCGCCCGGCTGATGCCCAGGGGTGCGGTGCATACCCTTGAGCGCGACCCCGATGCCATCGAGTTGTTGGAGCAAAACCGACGCCGCTTTGGCATCACCAACCTGCACATTCACGCTGGCGCTGCGCCAGATGATCTGGACCAGCTGCCCGCCCACCCAGATCGGGTGCTGCTGGAGGTGGGACGGCCCTTGGGTGATGTGCTGCTGGCGGTATGGGAAGCGCTGGTGCCCCGCGGGCGTTTGGTGATTAGCACCGCCAGCCTGGAGGGCTTGGTGGATGCCACCGATACCCTGGGCCAGCTGGCGGCCCGCGATGTGCAGGTGGTGCAGGCCACCGTGCATCGCATGCAACGGCGCGGCAGCCAGGCCAAATTGGCTGCGGCCGAACCACTGTTTTTGATTGCTGCCGAGCGCCCAGCTAGCTCTGAGCCCTCCTGATCGCCGCGTGTTGATACCCCCTACCCAGCCAGCTAAACCCCGCACCGCCACCTCCCTGCCCCGGCTGCTGAGCGGCTGGCTGGCTGGGGGCTTTGGCTTCGTGGTGGTGATGCTTGGGGGCTGGTGGTTCACGGTGGCCGTAGGGGTGATCGTGCACTTGGGGCTGCTGGAGTTCTTCCGGATGGCCCAGTTCAAGGGGATCCGGCCCGCCACCAAAACCACCCTGGTGGCGGTGCAGCTGCTGCTGGTCACCACCCAGCTGGCCAGTGGCAGTGGCTTACTGGGTGGCGGTTGGTTTGCCGGCGATGTGGCCGCAGCGGTGCTGCCGGCCTCTGGGGCGGTGATCTGCGGCTGGCTGCTGTTGCAGCCGGTCACCGGCACCATCGCCGACATCGCCGCTTCAATTTTCGGGCTGTTTTACCTGGGTTTTCTGCCCAGCTACTGGATACGTCTGCGCGACCTGGCCGGCGATGCTCTGGCGCCCAACCTGGCCGGCCAGCCCTGGCCCGCCAGCGCCGGGCTCGCCCTCACCCTGCTGGCCTGCTTCCTGATCGTTGCTACCGACATCGGCTCCTACGTGATCGGCCGCCGGCTGGGGCGCCATCCGCTTTCGCCAATCTCCCCTGGCAAAACGGTGGAGGGTGCCCTGGGCGGGGTGGCCTGTGCTGTGGCGGTGGGTGCTTTCGGCGGCACCTTGATCGGCTGGAGCTGGGGCTGGCTGATCGGTGCGGTGCTCGGTGCGGTGGTGGCCCTGTTTGCCCTGGTGGGTGATCTCACCGAATCGATGATGAAGCGCGATGCAGGCCTAAAGGATTCCGGTGATGCCATCCCTGGCCATGGCGGGATCCTGGATCGAATCGACAGCTATCTGTTTGTGCCGGCTGTGGTTTACTCGCTGGTAACCCTGGTATTACCGCTTTTGCAGGGCTAGTGCAGGGCTAAGGGCTCACCTGGGCTGTGCCAATCAGCTGCACCATGCCTGCTTCTATGCGGGCATCACTGATGTGGATGCTGGGATCCATCGGCAGCCTGCTGCTGACGTTGCCGACTACGGAGTTGATTTCGATGCTGCCCCTGGCTGCCACAACGGTGGTGGCCAGCTCGACCAGGTCTGGAGTGCCGAGGGCCCGGGCTGCAAACACCAGGCTGTCGCGGCACATGCGCAGTTCCACCAGGGGCACGATGCCAAGCAGGGCTTCGCCTAGGCCATCGCCTAAAGCGCGCCACTGGGGGGCGCTGAGGGAGCGGGTGAGGCCGTCGGCGGTGAGGCTTACCTGGCCGTGGATCTCGAAGGCCCGCTCCAGCTGCAGCGGTTGGCCCTTGAGCAGGTTGCCGCTGTGCACCTGGATGGGGCCGCTGTTTAGCTCCACCAGCTCGAAGTGGAGGTCTTTGTAGATCACCCGGCGGGCCAGCAGTTGCACGCCGGCCAGGCGACCGCGCAGTAGTTGCAGGCCAGTTCCTTGCAGCTGGATATCGAGACTGCCGATGGACTGGCACTGCTGGCGCACCCAGAGCTGCAGGCCGCTGGCCAGCAGCTGCATCACCGGCCCGCCTGGTTTGTCGTCGCTGCTGCTCATTGCTGGGAAGGGGCGCCGAGCCAGGTGGAGGCGACGGTGGCGGTCTGGTCGAGGTGCGGTAAATGGCCGCAGGCATCCAGCTCACGCACCCGTTCTCCTAACAGGGCCAGGGCCGCCCGCTTCTGGGGTGCCCGCAGGATGCGGTCATTGGCTCCCCACAGCACCGTGATTGGTTGGTTGGGCAGGGGGGCGCCGCCGCCGGCGAAGCCACCGGAGCGGGCAAAGCGCCGCAGGGCATCAGCCCAGCCAGGGCTTTGCAGGTGCAGCGATGCGATCTCCAGTTCGGCAGCTCCCACGGCGGCGTCCGGATCGGCGAAGGCGGTGCGGCAAAGGCCCCGGCGCACCCCTGGCAGGGCCAGAAAGCGCACCCCTAGGCCATCGAGCAGGGGCGGCAGGGGCATGGGACGGCCAGTTAGGCCGGCGGGAGCCAGCAGCAGTAGCCGATTCACCTGCTCGGGCAGGCGTCGGGCTAGCTCCACCGCCACCGAGCCACCCATCGAGGCGCCGATCAGGCCGAGGGGGGCGGAATTGCGGCTGCCAATTTCCCCCGCCAAAACCTCCAAGTGGCGCAGCACGCCACTGGGGCTGTAATCGCCGCCGGTGGGCCTTGGGCAGAAGCCAAAGCCGTAAAGGTCGGGGATGAATAGCTGCACGCCGCTGGCCAGCAGGGGGGCCAGACGCCGGAATTCCAGGAAGGAACTATCAAAGCCATGCAGCAGCAACACCGGTGGCCCTTCGCCCAGCACGGCCACAGGCCAGGGCCCCTCCTCGCTGAGTTCAGGCAGGGGCCACCACTGCACCTGCGCTGCTAGGGCCCTGCCCTGGGGATCCAGCAGGCTGCTGGCCGCTGCCGCCACTAGGGATTGCTGGGCTGTGGGCTCCCTGTTCACGCGGGCTGGCGCTCGCTGCTGCAGGTGCTCACCAGGGCGGCCAGTAGGTCGTTGGGCCCTACGGCAAAGGGCAGGTGGTGCAGATCGGAATCATCGCGGCAGGCAAAGGCGCAGGCCTGCTGCAGCTGGTGCAGGCCTGCCTCAGCCAGACCAAGCTCCTCCAGGCTCACCGGCAGGCCGAGCTTGCGGAACAGGGGCAGCAGCTGGCGCCGGGATTGGCCGGCGAGCTGGTTGCCGCCGAGCACCTCCTCCAGCCGCAGCTGCACCAGGATCCCGAAGCCCACCTTCTCGCCATGTAGGCGGCCATGGCTGGCCTCCAGTTGGGTGAGGCCGTTGTGAACGGCATGGGCAGCCACGGTGCGGCAGCGGGCTCCACCAATACCGCCGATCAAGCCAGCGCTGAGCCCGCAGGCTTCAGCCACCCGCTCCCAGGCGGCGCCGTGGGGATCCTGGAGGGCAAATTCAGCTTCCAGCATGAGTTGGTCGCGCAGCACCCGGGCCATCTGAACCGCTTGCTGCACCAGGCCATCGCCGCTGGCGCCACTACTCACCGACGACTCGTACCACTTGGCCATGGCGTCGGCGATGCCGCTTGCCATGGTGCGGGCTGGGGCTTGGCGGACCAGGTCGTGGTCAAAGATCAACAGATCTGGGCAGCGGGCCAGGGCCACATCGCCCAGAAAGGCACCTTCAACTGAATAGATGTTTGCCAGGGCAGTCCAGCCCGCGCAGGTGGCCGCACTGGTGGGCACGGTGATGCAGGCCAGACTCAGCCGGTGGGCCAGCAACTTGCCGGCATCGAGCACCTTGCCGCCACCAATGGCCACAACTGAATCGCAGCCTTGCTTTTGACAAATCGCAGAGACCTTTTTCAGGTCTTCTTCGCAGCAGTCGAACTGCAACTCGGCGCAGTGGGGCTGGAGCCCAGCCTGGTGTAGGTCGGCAACCAGTTGCTGCCTCAGCTGGGCTGTTACGGCGCTGCGACCTAGCACCAGGGGGCGCTGGCCCAGGTCCGCTAGCCGCGGTATGCCCTGGAGCCAAGCTCCAGGGCCCCTCAACACCTCAGCAGGTGCGATGGCGTGTTGGCTCAGGGAGTTGCTCATCCCGCTGCTGCTTTCATCCCCAAGTGATGGTACGGGGTAGACCCGAATCCCCTCAAACTCCAGCCGCAGCCAATTCCGGCTCGGCCGGCAGGGCTGCCTGCTTGCGGATAAATACCTGCTTGTCCTCATTGACATCCACCAGGGCGGAGTCGCCATCGCCAATCCGTCCGGTGAGGAATTCCTCAGCCAGCGAATCTTCAAGCAGCCGCATCACTGCTCTGCGTAGGGGACGGGCGCCGTAGGAGGGGTTGTAGCCCTCCTCGACCAGCCGTTCCTTAAAGGCTTCAGTAACGGATAGGGAAATACCCTTCTCCAACATCCTGCCGAACACTTCTTTGAGCATGATCTCGGCAATGTCTTTGACTTCCTCGCGGTTGAGCTGACGGAAGACAATGATTTCGTCGAGGCGGTTGAGGAATTCGGGGCGGAAGTATTGCTTCAGCTCCTCATTAACTAGCGAGCGAATGCGGTTGTAGTTGGTTTCATCCGCGTCACCACCGCCGAACTCAAAGCCAAGGCCGCCGCCGCCCTTTTCAATCACCTTCGAACCAATGTTCGAGGTCATGATTATGAGGGTGTTCTTAAAGTCCACCGTGCGGCCCTTGGAATCGGTCAGGCGACCGTCTTCGAGCAACTGCAGCAGCAGGTTGAACACATCAGGGTGAGCTTTTTCGATCTCGTCGAATAGCACCACGGTGTAGGGACGACGGCGCACAGCCTCGGTTAGCTGGCCACCTTCATTGAAGCCCACGTAGCCGGGAGGGGAGCCGATCAGCTTGCTGACCGTGTGGCGCTCCATGAATTCGGACATGTCAAGCCGGATCATGGCTTCTTCGCTGCCGAAGAAGTAAGCCGCCAACGACTTGGTGAGCTCGGTTTTACCAACACCGGTGGGGCCGGAGAAGATGAAGCTGGCAATCGGGCGGTTGGGATTTTTCAGCCCCACTCGGGCCCGGCGGATGGCACGGGACACGGCCTTAACGGCTTCGTCTTGGCCAATCAAACGCTGGTGGAGGGTCTCCTCCATGTTCAGCAGCTTGGCTGTCTCGCTTTCAGTGAGCTTTTGAACAGGCACACCAGTCCAGGAGGCAACGATGTGGGCGATGTCCTCCTCCGTAACCATGGGCGTGCGACCGCCTTCGGCGGCGCCTTCAAAAACCGCTACGGGTGCACTACTACCGGCCTCAGCGGCCACGGCCTCGGATGCTGGCTCTTCATCTTTGCGGGTCTGCAGGATCGAGCGAATCTGCTCGCGCAGCTCTACTTCCTTATCGCGCAACTCACCAGCCTTGGTGAAGTCTTGCTCGCGCACGGCCTGTTCTTTGTCTTTCTGGACAGCGCGCAGCTGTTTATCGACTTCCTTGGCCGCCGGCGGCAACTTGGAATTCATCAGCCGCACTCGGCTGCCGGCCTCATCAACCAGGTCGATTGCCTTGTCTGGGAGGAAGCGATCAGAGATGTAGCGGTCGCCCAGGGTGGCTGCCGCAATCAGGGCCTCATCGGCGATCTTGAGGCGATGGTGAGCTTCGTAGCGATCCTTGAGACCGCGCAGAATTTCGATCGTGTCGATAACGGAAGGCTCGCCCACCATGACCGGCTGGAAGCGACGCTCCAAGGCCGCGTCGCGCTCGATGTGTTTCCGGTACTCATCAAGGGTGGTGGCACCGATGCACTGAAGTTCGCCCCGGGCGAGGGCAGGCTTGAGAATGTTTGCGGCATCGATTGCACCTTCTGCTGCACCTGCGCCGATCAAGGTATGCACCTCATCGATCACGAGGATCACGTTGCCGGCGCTGCGAATCTCCTCCATGATTTTTTTGAGGCGTTCCTCAAATTCACCCCGATATTTGGTGCCTGCCACCAGCAGGCCGATGTCCAGGGTGAGTACTCGCTTGTCTTCGAGGATGTCTGGAATATCACCAGAATTGATCCGCTGAGCCAAGCCCTCTGCGATGGCTGTTTTGCCTACGCCTGGTTCGCCAATTAGGACCGGATTATTCTTAGTGCGACGACCAAGTATTTGAATTACCCGCTCAATTTCGTTCTGACGACCCACCACCGGATCGAGCTTGCCATCGGCGGCCTGCTGGGTGAGGTTGCTGCCGAACTCGTCGAGAGTTGGTGTTTTTGTGGAGCCCTTGCCGCTGCCGCCACCGGCGGCGACTTCGGCTGTTTCGCCCAGCATGCGGATCACCTGGGTGCGCACCTTGGCTAGGTCAACTCCAAGGTTTTCCAGGACCCGAGCAGCTACACCCTCACCCTCACGGATCAAGCCAAGCAGCAGGTGCTCGGTGCCGATGTAGTTGTGACCAAGCTGGCGAGCTTCTTCTAGGGAGAGTTCAAGCACTCGCTTGGCGCGAGGAGTGAAAGGGATCTCCACGGCGACGAAGCCGGAGCCTCTGCCGATGATTTTTTCAACCTCAACGCGGGCATCTTTCAGGTTTACCCCCATCGACTTGAGCACCTTGGCGGCAACGCCAGTGCCCTCACCGATCAGGCCAAGCAAGATCTGTTCGGTGCCCACAAAGTTGTGGCCAAGGCGGCGGGCCTCCTCTTGGGCCAGCATGATCACCTTGATGGCTTTCTCGGTAAACCGCTCGAACATGGGCCTAGGCCTGGTACAAGTGCTTCCAAGCTACCAGGGTTAACAGGTGAGGTGTGGTTTACGCCGCATCAAAGGCAGATCCCCTGCGGTGGCTGGCTCTAAGGCGTTCGAAGGCAATAATGCAAATTGCTGAATTGCCGGTCATTAGCAATAAGAAAAGCCGGTTATCCACACCATGGCTACGCATCATTCATGTCAGATAACCGCAGCCATTGGATCAGGGCGTCTTCGCCATTGCGGTAGTAACCGCGACGCACTCCTGCATCACGGAAGCCCAGTCGTCGGTATAGGGCCACTGCCGCAGTGTTTGCCGGGCTTACTTCCAAGGTGGCGTGCATGGCTCCCTGCTGCCCGGCCTCCAGCAGCAGGGCCTTCAGCACCTGCTGGCCTAAGCTCCGGCGCCGCTGCTCGGGATCCACCGCCACCACGGTGATGTGCAGTTCATCTACCACCAGCCAACCGCTAGCCAAGGCCATTAGCTGCTGCCCTTGCCAAAGACCCACCCCGGGGCGCCGCTGCTCCGCCAGCTCGCTCTGCCACTGGGCGCGGTTCCACAGGCCGCCGAGGCTGGCCTGGTCGAGGTTTAAGCAGGCCTCCAGGTGCTCAGGAGCCAGGGCTGTCAGGTGCAGCGCCGCCAAGTAGTTCCTTACATTCATGCTCACTTGACCCGCGCGGCCACAGTCATGCTGACCTCCCATGAGCCCGTTGCGCTGCTGAATCCCTTTGAACGCGATAGGGATCCCCATAGTCCTAATCGCAATCTCACCCCCCTCACCACTGCCCTCGACAGTGAGGGGCGCCTGGTGGTTGGTGGCTGCCTGCTGAGCGACCTGGCCCGCGATTACGGCACACCTTTATATGTGCTCGATGAAGCCACTTTGCGGGGCACCTGCCGGGCGTACCGGGAAGCCCTCGCCGAGCACTACCCAGGGCAGTCCTTAGCCATCTACGCCTCCAAGGCCAATAGCTCTTTGGCCATAACTGCCCTGGTGGCATCCGAAGGCCTGGGGCTTGATGCGGTTTCTGCTGGCGAGTTGCTCACCGCCCTGCAGGGGGGCATGCCGGCGGAACGCATCGTGCTGCACGGCAACAACAAGAGCCGCGAAGAGCTGGCCCTCGCAGCTGAGCAGGGCGTCACGGTGGTGGCTGACAATTGGCGCGATCTTGAGCTGCTGGCTGCCCTTGCCCCTGACTTGCAGCGACCGGTGCAGCTGATGCTGCGGTTTACGCCGGGTATTGAGTGCCACACCCATGAGTACATCCGCACCGGCCACCTCGACAGCAAGTTTGGTTTTGATCCCGACCAGCTCGAAGCGGTTCTGCAGCACCTGGCGACCTGTTCCTGGGCCCAGCTCACCGGACTGCACGCCCATATCGGCTCCCAGATTTTCGAGCTCCAGCCCCATCGCGACCTAGCTGGCGTGATGGCCGATGCCCTGGCCTTGGCCCGCTCCCTGGGTCACCCGGTGGTTGATCTCAACGTGGGCGGTGGCCTGGGTATTCGCTACACCACCAGCGACGATCCGCCGAGCATCAGTGAGTGGGTGCGCACCGTGGCCGAGGCGGTGGCGGCGGCCTGTCAGGAGCGGGGGCTGGAGTTGCCCCGCCTGCTCTGTGAACCGGGGCGTTCCCTGGTGGCCAGCGGCGGGGTCACCCTCTACGAGGTGGGCAGCCGCAAGGACATCCCCGGCATCCGCACCTACCTCTCGGTGGACGGCGGCATGAGCGACAACCCCCGGCCGATCACCTACCAGTCTCAATACACGGCGGTGTTGGCCGATCGCCCCACGGCCGAGGCCACCGAAACCGTCACCGTTGCTGGTAAGCACTGCGAATCTGGCGACGTGCTGCTTAAGGATCTGGCCCTGCCGCCAGCTGGCAGTGGCGATGTGTTGGCTGTGTTTGCCACCGGCGCATACAACGCCTCGATGAGCTCCAACTACAACCGCATCCCTCGGCCAGCGGCGGTGCTGGTCCACGACGGGGTCGCTGATTTGGTGCAGCGCCGCGAGCAGCCGGAAGACCTACTGCGCTACGACGTTTTGCCAACTCGGTTGCGATCGGTAAGGTGAGTTAGTCGACTGGAGTACGCGTGATCGGGCCGCAACTGGGTGAGTTGCTACGGCTGATCGATTTGCGCTTGCTCCTTGATCTGCTATTTGCCTTCGGCTTGGGCGTGCTTGTGCTCGGCCGGGTCACCGAAGCCCGCACCCTCTGGCTGTTAAGGGGCTATTTGTTGCTGGTGGCCCTGGCCTGGGTGGTGCAGCGCTACGCCAACCTGCCGCTCACCAGCAAGCTTGTTGATGCACTGGTGCTGGCCTGCAGCCTCGCCCTGGCGATTCTCTGGCAGGGGGAGCTGCGCAGGCTGATGGAGCTGCTTGGCACCGGCCGCATCGGAGTTTTGTTTGGCAGCCGCAGCCAAGATCAACTGGGGTCGGGATCGGTGGCGGTTCTGAGTGAGGCTGCCGGCCGTCTTTCCCAGGCCCGACGGGGTGGCTTGATCGTGGTGGATCTGGGCAGCGACCTGCGTCCCGAAGACTTCTTGAATCCCGGCATTGGCCTCGACGCCAAGCTGTCGGTGGATTTGCTGCTCAACCTCTTCGCAGCTGACACGCCGCTGCACGACGGTGCCGTGCTGGTGAAGGCCAACCGCATCGTCGCTGCAGGTGTGATCCTGCCCCTATCCCGTCAGGGCATCAACCGCTATGGCACCCGCCATCTGGCGGCTCTAGGGCTGACCGAGCGCTTCGATCAGTGCCTGGCGATCGTTGTGTCGGAGGAAACCGGCACCCTGTCGCTGGCGAGTCAGGGCCGCCTGGAGCGGCCAATTACCAGTAGCCGTCTGCACGACCTGCTCAGCCAGGCCCTGGCCTTGCCTGTTGGGCGTAGCGTGGCGAAGGACACGCCGGAATCACGCGGATGAGTCGCGCCCTGGCGACCACCACTGCGAAAGCCTCCCAGCCCGTTCCGGTTGGCCTAGATCCCGCGCGCCTACCGGTCCATGTGGCCGTGATCATGGACGGCAATGGCCGCTGGGCAAAGCAGCGCAACCTGCCCCGGGTGATGGGTCACCGGGAGGGGGTTGAGGCCCTTAAGCGCACCTTGCGGCTCTGCAGCGACTGGGGCATCGGCGCCCTCACCGCCTACGCCTTTTCCACCGAAAACTGGAGCCGCCCTTGCGAGGAGGTGGGCTTTCTGATGGCCCTGTTTGAGCGGGTGCTGGCCCGCGAGCTTCAATCCCTGGAGCAGGAGCAGGTGCGGATTCGCTTCCTTGGCGATCTTGAGCCCCTGCCGGAGGGTCTGCGGCGCCTGATTGCTGATGCCACCGAGCGCACGGCAGCTAATACGGGCATTCACTTCAACGTTTGCACCAACTACGGCGGCCGAGCCGAGCTGGTGCGGGCTGCCCAGCGGCTGGCGCGGCGCTGCGTGGCTGGGGAACTAGATCCTGCCGCAATCGATGAGCAGCAGCTTGCCGCCGAGCTGCACACCGCTGGTGAGTGCGATCCGGATCTGTTGATCCGCACCAGTGGCGAGAGGCGCATCAGCAATTTCCTGCTTTGGCAGCTCGCCTACGCCGAAATCCACATCACCGATGTGCTCTGGCCCGATTTCAATCAGGCAGCCCTGCTGGATGCCCTGCTCGACTACCAGGGCCGCCAGCGCCGCTTTGGTGGTGTCGAACCCTGCTGAACTCGCCTTGATCACGCGTCACGACTGGTCCCGTTCTGAAATCCAGGCGCTGCTGGAGCAGCCGCTGATGGAGTTGCTTTGGCAGGCCCAGCAGGTGCACCGCGCCGCCAACCCCGGCTACCACGTGCAGCTGGCCTCCCTACTCAGCGTCAAGACCGGCGGCTGCGAAGAGGACTGCGCCTACTGCCCCCAGTCGCTGCACAACAGCAGCGATGTGGCGGGCCGGCCGGAGCTGGAGGTGGAGCCGGTGCTGGAGCGGGCCCGGGCCGCCAAGCAAGCCGGGGCCCATCGCTTCTGCATGGGCTGGGCCTGGCGTGAAATCCGCGACGGCGCTCCCTTTGAGGCAATGCTGCAGATGGTGCGCGGCGTGCGCGAGCTGGGCCTGGAGGCCTGTGTGACCGCCGGCATGCTGAGCGATTCCCAGGCCGAGCGCCTAGCTGAGGCCGGTCTCACCGCCTACAACCACAACCTCGACACCAGCCCCGAGCACTACGACCGGATCATCACCACCCGCACTTACCAGGAGCGGCTGGAGACCCTGGCCCGGGTGCGGCGCTCCGGCATCACCCTCTGTTGTGGCGGCATCATCGGCATGGGCGAAACCGACGCCGACCGGGCCGGGCTGCTGCAGGTGCTGGCCAACCTGGATCCACACCCGGAGAGCGTGCCTATCAATGCCCTGGTGGCGGTGGAGGGCACCCCCTTAGAAGACCTGCCGCCGGTCGACCCCCTAGAGCTGGTGCGGATGGTGGCCACGGCCCGGATCTTGATGCCCCAGGCGCGCGTGCGGCTCAGTGCAGGCCGCGAGCAGCTGGGTCGGGAAGCCCAGATTCTTTGCCTGCTCGCTGGTGCTGATTCGATATTTTACGGCGACACCCTGCTCACCACCTCCAATCCAGCAGTCGAGGCCGACCGGGAGCTCCTGGCCGCTGCCGGCGTGCAGGTGGGCGGATGAGTGTGCTGGTGGCGGCGTTTTATCGCTTCGCCGCCCTTGAGGGCCTGCCAGACCTGCAGCGTGAGCTGGGCGACCTGGCGGCAGCCGAGGGGGTAAGCGGCACGATCCTGCTGGCGGCTGAGGGGGTAAACGGCACGATTGCCGGAGCAGATGCTGGCGTGCAGGCGCTGCTGGCTCGGCTGCGGCAGGTGGCAGGCCTGGAGCGGTTGGAAGCCAAGTTCAGCCGCTCGGAGATTCAGGCTTTCCACCGGCTCAAAGTGCGGCTCAAGCGCGAAATCGTGACCATGGGTGAGCCCCAGGTGAGTCCCTATTTGGCCTCGGAGGTAGGCACCCACGTGCCCCCTGGGCAGTGGGATGCCTTGATCGCCGACCCCGACACCCTGGTGATTGACACCCGCAACTCCTACGAGGTGGCGATCGGCAGCTTTGAGGGTGCGATTGATCCGGGCACCGCAACTTTTCGCGAGTTTCCCCAGTGGGTGGAGCGGGAGCTCAGGCCGCTGGTTGAGCAGCGCCAGCCCCGGGCGATTGCGATGTTCTGCACCGGTGGCATCCGCTGTGAGAAGGCCACGGCCTACCTGCAGCAGCAGGGTTTTGCCGGGGTGCACCACCTTGAGGGGGGCATCCTGCGCTACCTCGAGGAGATCCCCGAGCCGCTAAGTAGCTGGCGGGGCGAGTGCTTTGTGTTTGATAAGCGGGTAGCCGTCAACCACCAGCTCGAGCCCGGTGAGCACAGCGTTTGCCATGCCTGCGGCCTGCCGCTTTCGCCTGCCGATCGTGCGCTGGCCAGCTACGTGGCCGGGGTGAGCTGCCGCCACTGCCTCGAGCGCTTCAGCGACGCTGATCGGCAGCGCTTCGCCGAGCGTCAGCGCCAGATGGAGCGAGCCCGCCAGCGGGGTGAGTGCCACCTCGGTGGGCGCCCCGTTGGCTGATCACCAGCCAATTTTGTATAGCTTCCGCCGCTGTCCCTACGCGATCCGGGCGCGGCTGGCTTTAGCTGCCGCGGGCCTGCAGCCTGGCCAGGACTTGGAGTTGCGCGAGGTGAGCCTCAAGGCCAAGCCACCCGAGCTGCTTGAGGCCTCCGCCAAGGGCACGGTGCCAGTGCTGGTGCTGGGGGCTCAGGTGCTGGATGAAAGCCTGGCAATCATGCGCTGGGCCCTGGAGCGCCGCGACCCCCTCGGCTGGTTGGCGGGCTGGAGCCCTGCCCAGCTGGCCGATATGGATTCACTGATCGCCGCCAACGACGGCCCCTTCAAGCAGTATCTCGATCGGTTCAAATACCCAGATCGCTATCCAGGGGAGCCAGCCAGCACCAACCGGCTTGCTGGCCTCACGATCCTGCGCCGCTGGAACGAGCAACTGGGGGCAGGAGGCTGGCTGCTCGGCGATCGCCCTTGCCTGGCCGACTGGGCCTTGCTGCCCTTCGTGCGCCAGTTCCGCCTGGTGGATCCGGCGGGCTTTGACGCCGAGCCGCAGTTGGCGGCGCTCCAGGCCTGGCTGGGTCGGTTTTTGGCTTCCCCGGAGCTGGGGGCGGTGCAGGAGTTTCCGTGGGCGGCGCGGACCCCTTGGCGCTCACCTGGCTTGCTGTATCACCTGGCGCTGCGGCAGGAGTGGCAGGCGGCCCGGGCGGCTGGCGCCTATTGCCGCTCCACCCGTGGGTTGGCTTTGGAATCGGTGGGCTTCATCCACCTCAGCTCAGCGCACCAGGTGCCGGCCACCGCTAGCCGCTTGTACGCCGATCTGCCCGCCGCTGAGGTGTTGTTGCTCACGATTGATCCCCAGCGCCTTGCCGCTGCCGGTTTGGAGGTGCGCTTTGAGCCGGCTGCCCCGAACGCCGGCAGCACGGGCGGGGAGCTGTTCCCCCATCTCTACGGCGCCCTGCCCCCAGAGGCGGTGCGGCTGGCTGAGCCGTGGCGGCCATGACCAGCCCTCTGCCAGCACCGAGTCTGGTCGAGCTGGAGGCCGAGGCCAGTCGGCGCGGTCTGTTGCTGCGCCTGCAGGTGGGCCGGCCAGCTGGGGTGGCCTGGAGCCTGCGGCTGGGGGTGGCGCGCAGGGAGGGGGAGAGGTTGGTGCTGCTGGGTGAGATGAAGGGCTGGGCCCTGCCTGCGGCCGCTGGCCTGCGGCTCGACACGATGCGGGTGCAGGGTGACCAGGTTGCTGCGGTGGGCCCGCTGATCTGGGCGGCCACCTTTGCCTGGGCCCTGGAGGCAACCCCCTGCCGCCAGGCCACGATCCTGGCCATCCGTGACAGCGAGGCCCAGCACCGCCGACTGGTGCGCTACTTCCGCCAGCTGGGCTTCAGCCCCCTGCGGGAGCTCGATGCCGGTGTTGCCGATCTGGCCCCCCGGCTGATCTGGGGAGGCGCTGGTCTGTTGATGCGGGCCGATTGCACAGAGGTGTTGCGCCGCAGTGGACGGCGGCTGGGCCTGGGTTGATCAACTTCGAAGCCGGCATCAGCTTGCAGCTGCTTCAAAACTGCAGCTGCAAGCTGATGCCGGCCGCCAGGATCGGTTCGGCGTTGCTGCCATCGGGGTTGAGGATCAGTTGCAGCACCGGCTGAAGGCTGAGGTTGGCGTTCACCAGCCAGCTGTAGTTGAGCTCGAGCACGGTTTCACTGCTTTGGCCAGGCGAGAGGCTGGGGCTGAAGCGGCTGCTGCCGATCCCTAGGGCCAGCACGTCGAGGGGGCGGCCTGGCACTAGCCCCTGACTGAGCCAGCCCCCACCGATAAATAGGGGTATGGGGTTGGTGTCCCACTCAAAGCCGGCGTTTACGCCCAGCCAGAAGCGGTTGTCGAGCCCCAGCGGTAGCGGCGCCGCCATGGTGAGGGTGGCCATGGCGGCGCCATCCAGGTTGCCTGTGCTGCGGTTGTCGACGTAGCCGCTGGCGATTTGTAGGAGGGGCGGCGGCAGCTGGCGGGTGATTTGCTGGTCGCCGGCGCGGATTGGCTTTTGCATCGCCGCCGCTCCCGGTAAGCGTTCATAGCGCCACTGCACTATCTGGAGGTGGCCGTTTAGGCGCTGCTGGTCGGGGTTGACGCCGAATAGGGAAGCCAGGCTGTATTCGGGATCCAGCAGAAAGGCGCCGTAGTGCCATTCGCCCCAGCGGCCGGCAGGCTCCGGTCGCCAACTCAGCTGCAGGCCAGGCGCGGTGTAGGGGTTGATTGGCAGCCCATCAACACTGAGGTTGAGGGTGTCGTTCAGGGCTGAGTGCACGTAGGCATCAAGCACCGGTGCTCTCACGAAACCGGGATTGAGCGAGAACACCCCGGCCTTGATGCCGATACCGCCTTGGCCTGGCTGGCGCTCCACGCTGGCTTCGGTGAGCCAGAGGCCGGTGGGGTGGGCCGTGCTCTGCAGGGGGAAGGCGGCGCCGAGGCTCTCTGCGTAGTTGGCATCACCGCTGAACAGCATCAGCTGCAGGTTGGTGCGCCAGTGGTCGGCCTCCTGCCACTGCTGCGGCTCCTTGGCCAGCCCGCTGCTGAATGTTGCACCCAAGGTGAGCTGCTGCATCCAGCTGGCGCCTTGACGCTCGCCACCGCTGGGGTTGGCCAGGGGCTGGGCCTGCAGGTTGAAGTCGAGGTCGAGCCAGCTGGCTGTTGGCGCTGGCTCGGCCAAAACTGAATGCGGCAGCAGCCCATGGCTTGCCAGCAGCAGTAGGGGTGCCAGCAGGCGTTTGGGAGATCGTGCCGCGCCGCTCAAACGCTTACAGGCTCCAGATGGGGCTTGCCACTGGCTTGGAGCGGCGTTGGGGCAAGTATGCCGCTGCTGGCATCGCCATGCTCCGCAACAATGGCGGCCTGGGTTGAGGTAGGGGGTCGGATGGGTTTTGATCCCCGCCACTGGCGCCCCTCTGCAACCTCCCCTCCGGTTACGGCCAATCTGGAGGAGCTACTGGCCGAAAACGAGAGCCTGCGCCGGGAGGTGCGGGCTCTGAGGCAGCAGTTGGACCAGCACGCTTGGTCGCAGCAGCACGATTGGTCGCCCCAGCAAGCCTGGTCACCCAATCGGGCCCGCAGCCGCGTCACCTCCGCTGCTTCCCACGGGATCACCGCGGCCCGGCTGGAGCGCTGGGGAGCTGCCATGGCATCCCATCCCCGCTGGCAGGAGCTGCGCCTGGGGCCGCCCGCTGGCTTGCGGGGTTTGGTGGAGGAGTTGCGCAGCCAGTGGTGGGATCCGCGACTCGAGCTGGAACAGGAGCTAAACCGCCGCTGCCCCGGCCTGGGCTCTGAGCTGGTTGAGGCCTTGCGGGGACCCCACTGCCGCTGGCGTTGGGCTGTGCGAGCGGCCTTTGCGCTCTATGGTCCGCGCGCTCCGGAGTGGCTGGAGGAGGCCCCAATGCGGGTCGTGGAGGAGTTGCTGCGACGCAGCCCAGACAGCTCTGGCACAACCGCCAGCGCAGCTGATCCTCGCCAGCAAGCCCTAGCACTACTGGGCTTGGCGCCCGGTGCCAGCCCTGCCGAGATCCGGCGGGCTTACCGGCGACTGGCTAAAAATCACCACCCCGATCTAGGTGGAGAGGTGACGGCCTTCCATCGCCTTGATGCCGCCTATCGATTGCTGGTCGGTTGAGGGGCTGCGTGATAACTGCTACGCACCAGTGGCCCGCTGCGCACTTGCTCAAACCCCAGCTCTCGGGCGATGGCTCCCAGCTGATCAAATTCTTCTGGAGTCCAGTAGCGAGCCACCGGAATGTGGGCAAGGGATGGGCGCAGGTATTGGCCCAGGGTGAGGCGCTGGCAATCGACTGATCGCAGGTCGCCCATCGTCTGCAGCACCTCGGCTTCGGTTTCGCCCAGCCCCAGCATCAGCCCACTCTTGGTGGGGATGGCGGGCGCCAGTTCGCGGGCAGCGGCCAACAAGGCCAGGGAGCGGCGGTAGGTGGCGCCCCGGCGCACCTCCCCCTGAAGGCGCTCCACGGTTTCGAGGTTGTGGTTAAAGCAGGCGGGCTGCGACGCCAGCACTGCGGCCAGCCGTTGGCGTTGGGCCGCCAACCCCTCCTGTTCGTCGCGATGGCCGCCCCAGAAGTCGGGGGTGAGCACTTCAATGCCCACTCCGGGTGTTCGCTGGCGGATCGCCCCCATGGCGGTGGTGAATAGGTGGGCGCCGTGGTCGGCCAGGTCGTCGCGGGCCACGGCCGTGAGCACCACATAGGAGAGCTGGAGCGCGGCAATTGCCTCGGCCACCCGCTCGGCCTCGCCTGCGTCTAGGGGCTGGGGGGGCTGGCCCTTGTCCACCTGGCAGAAGGCGCAGCTGCGGGTGCAGATCGAGCCTCCCAGCAAAAAGGTGGCGGTGCCAGCGGCGTAGCACTCGGCTCGGTTGGGGCAGCGGCCCTCCTCGCAGATGGTGTGCAGCCGTTGCTGCTTCACCAATCCCTGCACGTTTTCCAGGGCTGAGGCATTGCCCACCGGACGCCGCAGCCACTCAGGTAGCCGTTCCGTGGGGTGGATGGCGCTGTAGCGCGTCATGGGCGTTACTCCATCTGGCGCCGACCTTCAAAGGCCCGGGCCAGGGTTACCTCGTCGGCGTATTCCAGCTCGCTGCCGACGGGCAAGCCGTAGGCAATGCGGCTCACGGTGGTGAATGGTTTGAGCAGCCGGGCTAAATAGAGGCTGGTGGTGTCCCCTTCCACACTCGGAGTCAGCGCCAGGATCACTTCAGTGATGGACTCCTTGTCGACCCGGTTCACCAGGGGCTGGATCTGCAGCAGCTCGGGGCCGATGCCATCCATTGGTGAGATCAAGCCGCAGAGCACGTGGTAGTGCCCCTTGAACTCCCGGGTGCGCTCCATCGCCAGCAGGTCGCGGGAATCGGCCACAACACAAAGCTGGCCGTTGCCGCGTTCTTCGTTGCGGCAGATCTCACAGATCGGCTCGGCCGAGAGGTGGAAGCAGCACTTGCACTGGCCCACCTGGCTGCGGGCCGCCAGCAGGGCGTCGGCGAAGTTGCGAACCTGCTCCTCAGGCTGGCGCAAAAGGTGCAGAGCAAGCCGCTGGGCCGTGCGGGGGCCAATGCCAGGTAAGCGCTCGAACTGGTCGATCAGCCTGGCCAGGGGGCGGGTAAAGCCGCTCAGCAGTCCGCCGCAATTGCTCAGAACTTAGGCAGCCAGCTCGATCAGCTGGGATTAGGGGCACCGCTATCGAGGCTGGCCCTATCAAGTTGTGCTCCATCAAGTTCTGCCCCATCAAGTTGGGCACCTTCCAGCAGGGCACCGTCCAGCAGGGCACCGTCCAGCAGGGCTTCCTCAAGATCGGCACCTACAAGGATCGCGCCGCGCAAGTCGGCATCGCGCAGATCAGCACCGCGCAGGTTGGATCCGCTCAGATCGGTGCCTGCCAGGTTGGCTCGGCGCAGCACGCTCCCTTCCAGGTTGACGTTGTGCCAGTGGCCGTTGGCAGCCTGCAGATTGCGTAGGTCAAAGCCCGCTAGCTGCTGGCCGTCGATTGGGAGCCCGGAACTGTTCAGGATCTCTAGAGCAGAAATACGACCCACCAGCCATTTGACGCCGGAGGCATTGCAGTTCATCAGCAGCTCGTAGGCCTCGATGTTGTCGCGTTGGCGCCGTTTTTGAGCTTCCAGGACGTAGAGGAAGGCGGCCGTCACGATGCTCAGAGATTCCACATTGCCGACGCTGATCAGGGCCTCCGCATCCCGCCAAAGGCACCCCGGGGCCCAGCGGTTGTTGCGGCAGGTGGCATAGCTGTTCACCACCAGCAGCAGCGCCATGGCCGCTGCACCAGATAGGGCCAGGCGGAACAGAAAGGAGCCGTCCAGCAGGCGGAAGAAGCGGGAGTCGTGACGACGCTGCTGCCGGTCCACCCAGGTGGATTGGCGTGGCATGGGGAGACTGGAGATCAGGAGCCCATGCTGACCCCTGGGGGCTCGGCTGCCCAGCAGAATGGCGCCACGCAACGCGCCTTGAGCCATGGCTGTTTTTTGCAATCAGGCTGGTTTTTGCAATCGGGCTGGCCTACGCGCCTTTATGCCTCGTCTGGTTGCCTTGGTGCTGGCGGGGCTGCTGGTTGCTTGCAGTGCTGCGGCAGCCGGGCTCAATGGTTTCCAGAGCCCCGATGGCCGCTATGCCTTCCTCTATCCCACCGGTTGGACGCGGGTGCAGGTGAGTGGCGGCCCCCAGGTGGTGTTCCACGACCTGATCAACAGCGATGAAACCCTCAGCCTGGTGATCTCGGAGGTGAACCCCACCAACGACTTGGAAAAGCTGGGCAGCGCTGTGGCGGTCGGCGAGCAGCTGCGCCGCACCGTGATTGCCCCTGAGGGCAGTGGCCGCCAGGCTGAGCTGGTGGAAGCGTCCGAGCGGCAGGAAGGTCCCCGCACCTTTTACGACCTTGAATATGCCGTGCACCTTGAAGACCGCGACCGCCACGAGTTGGCCACCGTTGTGCTCGATCGCGGCCGGCTATATACGTTTGCGGCCAGCACCAACGAGATTCGTTGGGCCAAGGTGAAGGACATGTTCCATCAGGTCGTCACCTCTTTCACCCTGCTGGTGTGACGGCTTCGGCCCCCGCCGATGTGGTGATCGTTGGCGGTGGGGTAGCTGGTGGTCTGTTGGCCTTGGCGTTGCGGGAGTTGGGGTCGTCGGTGACGGTCGTCGATGCGCCCGCCAGCAATGGGCTTTGCTCCGCTTCAGAGCTCAGTTATGGCGCTCTGCCGGGATGGCCCCTGGCTCCAACCCCTTTAGCTCGTTTGGCGGCCGGGGCCTCTAAGCGCTGGCGGTTTCTGCAAGAACGCCATGGTGACCTGGGCTGGCGGCCCTGCCGCTTGCGTTTGCACGGGGCTGCCGCCGGTTGGCGCCCCGTTAGTGCCTGGTGGCCGCTGCCCTTCGCCCAGGTGGATTCCGCCGTGCTGACGGCGCGCTTGCCGCTGGTGCTGGCGGCGGCCGGAGTGAGGTGCAAAACGGGCCGGGTGGAGCGCTTGGAGCCGCAGGCTGGGGCAGGCTGGGAATTGACCCTCAGTGATGGCTCCAGCCTGCCGGCTGCCCAGCTGGTGCTGGCGGCAGGTGCTCACTGCCGCCAGCTCTGGCCGGCCCTGCCTAAGCGCTTGCGCAGCAGCTGGGCGGCGGCGCTGCAGCTGGCCTCCTTCCCGGCGCCGCTGGGCAGCGCGGCTGCCTGGCTGCCGGTCAGCTTTGGGCGGGTCGCCCTGGAGCGGCGCGCCGCTGGCCTGAGCCAGCCGGAGTGGCTGGTGGATGGCGGTTTGGTGCCCCGGGCAGAAGGGGCCCTGCTTGGCCAGCACACCCTGGTGCGGCCAGGCCTGGAGCTGGGCCCAGAGCCGCCGCCTCTGGAGGTGGAAAGGCAACTGCGCCAAGAATTGGCGGCGCAAGCCTGGGGGGCACCGCTAGCGGCGTTGCCTGGTTGCTTGCGCCAAGCGGCCGTGGCCTTCTGCAGCGAGGGCTTGCCCCTGGTGGGTCCGCTGGCAGATGCGCCGGATTTGTGGATGTTCACTGGCTTTAGTGCGGGGTTCAGCCAGGTGCCGGTGTTGGCGCCCCTGCTGGCCCAGGTCCTGGTGTCGGGGGGAGCGCAGGCAGCTGCGGCAACGCGGCGCCTGCAGCAGCTGGGCCTGACAGGTGCCTTTTAATCCTGCAAGCTGGGCGCCATGACTCAGCCCAGCCCCCCCGCAGCAGCGCCCAAGCCCCGCGGGCAAGGGCTGAGCGATCACAATCAGGTGGGCGTGAGCCTGGCGGGGGTGGGCGGTGTGCTGGTGCTGTGGGCCCTGTTCTGGCCAGTGCCCACCGAGGTGGAAGGCATGGGCGTGTTGATCTACCCCGACAACGCCGGCATCCTCAACGCCCGTGCCGGCGGCCAGGTGCGGGAGTTGTTCGTCAAGGAGGGGCAGCCGGTGGCGCGCGGCCAGGTGCTGATGCAGCTGTATCTGCCGGTGCTGGAGCGCCAGCTCGACCAGCAGCGCGGCAACCTGCGTCAGTTGGAGCGCCATAACGCCCAGCTCGACGAGCGCGATGCCCTGCGTCTGCTCACCGAAAAGCGGGCCCTGGATACGTCTCTGGCCAAGTTTTCCGACGATCGCCGTCGCTACGGCGAATTGCAGTCGACCTACGCCAGCAAACTGCGCAACCTTGATTGGCTGGCCCAGCGCGAGGTGGTGGCTCCGCTGTCTTCTGAGGTGGTGTCGGCGGAGCAGGGGCTCACCAGCACCAGCGTGAATCTCGATGACGTGAAGATCAACGAGAAGAACGTGGTGACCAACTACCAGCAGGTGAAGCTCAGCATCGAAACCCAGGCCCTGCAGCGCCGTTATCAGATCGACGATCTCAAGCGCCAGATCCAGGTGACCGAGGCCAAGATCAGCTTCGACGGCAAGGTGCATGCCGACCGGGACGGCACGGTGCTGGATCTGCAGGTGATCGCCGGCCAGACAGTGGGCACCGGCCAGCGGCTTGGGACGATCGGTCGGCCTGAGCAACCCAGCGCCAAAGACCGCCCGCTGCGGGTGGTGTCCTACTTCGCGCCCGCCGATGCCCGCCGCCTGCCGCTGGGGCTGCCCGTGGAGGTGGTGCCGCAGTGGAACCAGCGCGGCCGCTTTGGCGGCATCGTGGGCAAGGTGACGCAGGTGCTCACCCTGCCCGCCACCGAGGACGACATCGCCACGACCACCGGCAACGCCCAGCTGGCCCAGGAACTCACCAAGAACGGCCCGGTGATGCGTAGCGAAATTGAGCTGGAACGGGATCCCTCCAGCGTCGATGACTATCGCTGGACTCTCTCGGGGGGGAGCGGCGTCTTCCCAATCCGCGAGGGCCTCACGGTGTCGACCCATGCCTACGTGGAGTGGCGCTCGCCGATCAGCTACGTGATCCCCGGCCTGCGTTCGCTCACCGGTGGCTACCGCACTCCCTGGATCGATCAACGCTGGAACCTGCCTTTCTTGCGCCAGCCCAACACCGTTCCATGAGCTCCCCTTTGAAGTCGCCGTCCTTTCCCCGGATCCGCAACCCCCTGCTGCGGCAAGAGTTCCCCTGGTTGGTCAGCGAGGTGGTGCTGCTGCTGATCCTGTTCAACGCCAACCCGCCGGAGCTGTGGTTCTGGCTGGTGGTGCTGGTGGTGGTGCTGCTCTATCGCGTCGAGCGCTGGTGGTCGTCGCGGCCAAGCGCCTGAGTCCACCAGGGCCATTGTTATTTCCTCTGCTCAGGGTTGGCTGCTGATCTGCAGCTGCGGCTGGATCGGCGCGTTGGGATCCCGGGGCATCGGCAGCAGCTCCTTCAGCAACTTCGCGTAGGTGATGTTCACGTTGACCGTGGCGTTGATCCGCCGCACCAGGCTGTTGATCAGGCGGTCTTGGGTATTGGAGAGATTGAGCTCGCTGTCGAGGCCGGTTAGGTAGCGCAGCCGCACGTCACGGAAGGCCTCCAGGGCAGCCGCCACGCCTCTGCGGGCTGAACTCAGCTTGGCCAGGCTGGCTTCGTGGTTAAAGAAGGCCTGTTCGAGCCGCAGGCGGATGTCATTGCGCGTGGCGGCGTACTGCTGGGCGGTGGCCGCGGCCTGTTTGGTCAGGGCACGGGCCTGGCCTGCGGTGGTGCCGGCATCAAACAGCAGCCAGGTGAAGGTCAAACCCACCGACCAGTCCCAACCGTTGGGGGTGCTCAGGGGCAGGGCGGTGGAGCCGCAGCAGCCCCCTCCACCTAGCTCGAAGTCGCCCAGGCTGGTTTGGGAGCCGCTGCCGCCGGCGTTGGCAAACAGCGACAACCGTGGCAGCAGGCCCGCAGCGGTGGCCTGGCTCTGCTGGAGCAGAGTCGTTCGAGTGGCCAGGATCGCCTCCAGCTCCGGATTGCCCCGGTAGGCCGCCAGCAGGCTGGCCTCCAGATCGAGGGGCCAGCGGGGCTGCACCACGATCGGGTCGCTGGGACTGGGGGTCACGCTGGCGGGCAGGTTGAGCAGCACCGCCAGTTGGCGGCGCGCCACCGCCCGGTCGGCCAGGGCCTGGATCAGGGTCTCTTCATCGGCGGCCTGGATGGCCCGGCGCCGCAGCACATCGAGCCTGGGCACCAGACCCGCCTGCTTGAGGTCGAGCGTGTCCTGCAGGACTACCAAGTCGTTGCGCAGGTTGGCGTCGTAGACGCGCACCAGCTGCTCCTCTTGCTGCAGGGAGTAGTAGGCCTCACTCACCTGCAGTTGCAGGGAGCGGAGCTGGTTGGCGTAGGTGTTGCGCTGCCGTTCAAGGACTGCGCGTGCCGCCCGAACCGTGGGCGTGCGCGCAAAGTCGAGCAGGGCGTAGTTGAGCTGCAGTCCCCCTCAACGCCCCATTCCCCGGAGGTCGCCGCCACGGAACCGCCGTTGGGCACATAGAAGGGGCCGGCGGTGGGGTTTCCAGTTGAGTCGAGCAGCCCTGTGGGTGAGAACTGGGGGCCAAAGCCCAGGTTGTCGTTCGGCTTTTCGCGGTGGTGGTGGTGCGGCTGCCCTCGTAGCCACCGTTGGCAAAGGCGCTGATGGTGGGCCAGTAGGTCCCCATGGCGGCCTGGACGCTGGCCAAGGCGGCGGCCACTTGCTCGCGTTGGGCCTGCAGGGTTGCGCTGTTGGCGAAGGCGATGGCCAGGGCTTGCTCCAGGCTGAGGCTGGCAACGCCGCCAGCCTGAAGCTGCTGGGGGTTGGGCAGATCCAGCGGCGGACCGGTCACCGTGTCGGCGGGTTGGATCGGACCGGCGGCGGGTTGGTTAGCCCGGATCAGGTTGGCGGGCAGCTCCGGGGTGCTGAGCACGTCGCCCACCGGGGGCTCGGGCTCGGTGGGGAGCAGCTGGTCGAGTGCCCGCAGCTCCGCATCCAGGCGCTGCCAGCTGCGCTCAATCAGCGCGGTGGACTGGGGTGGGGACTTGCGGGCTGGGAGCGACGCTGCTAGGGCAGCCGGGGCCCCATGGGCCGGAAGGATGCCGAGCAGCACCAGGGTCAGGGCGCGGTTGCGGATTGCCACGGTGGTTCCGTTTAGCCCCCTCAAGTAGGTCAGTCTGCTGAATGGAACGTCCTCTTGCCTAGGTGGGGTGTGCACTTTCCCGCACAGCAGCTCGGGGCACGGCAGCTCAGGGCACGGCAGCCCAAGCGGCCTCGAAGCCTCGGCTGGCTTCGACCAGTTGGTGGCATGTGATCGCCCGGCGTCCACCGCTGCTGCCCAGCAACACCGCTGTGGCAAGGGGATCCTGGAAGGCTGACTTTTCAGCCTGCTCCAGCCGCTCCAGGTCCGTACCGGCGGCGGCATTGGCCCCCAGCGGTGGGGCGCTGGGCCAGTGCTTGGCCCAGCCATCGAGTTGGTCGGCTAGGTCTTTGAGGAGAAAGTGTTCCGCTTCCATTAGGGCTTTCAGGCCGGGACTGGTCAACGGCACCACCGGCAGGCGCAGCATGGTTCGGTACTGGCTGATAACGGCGCTGAGCCATTGCTCCTGCAGGTCCCAGAGGCGCTGCATCCTTTCTCCCATGCCGTCCCGGCCCAGCTCCTGGCTGGCCTCCTGGCGCTTGTTCTGGAGTTGGAGGGTGGCATTAACCAGCTGGTTGCGTCGCTGCAGACGGGCGCTGGCCTCCAGTTCCCGCTGCTCCAGCAACAGTCTGGCTCGTTCACGCAGCAGGTTGGCGATCTCGCCGAACAGTCGCTGGGAGTGTTCCTGGTGCTGCTCTAGGGCCCTGCTGGGCCAGATCTGGCTCACCGCCAGCCACGCGGCCAACACCCCTATCAGGGTCACCACCAGGCGGGTGGGAATCCAGCTGGCCAGATTGGTATGGTGAACTGTCCAGCCCATGGCTACTACGAGCCCGGCCACTTTGTAACCGGAACGCAGGCCGAGGGATCCTCCGAAGATCCGTGTCAGGGCAAGGGCTACAGCCACCCCCAGGGGCAGGGGCAGGGCTTGGCCCATGGTGTTGAACCCGATCGCCACGATCACTCCCCCAAGAAGGGTGCCCAGCACCCGCTGGGTTCCAAGCAAGCGGGTGGCGCCCACGGTGCCTCCCAGGGCCGCCCCCACAGCCAACGGGGCGTAGAACGGATCGGTGAGGCCCAGCACGATCACGAATCCAGCTGAGAGCCCGGCGGTGAGGGCCAGCCGCAAGTCGGTTCGCGTGATCAGGGGAGGAGCTTTCATGGCCGGACTCCATGTCCTCGGCTGGCCAGGGCCAGGCTCTGGGCACTGCGGGTGAGCCGTTGCAACTCATCGTCGAGGGCCAGCAACAACAAGGGGGGAAGCCCCTGCGCCAGGGCGAGCTCCTGCAGGCTTTTCCGTTCCGGCAGGCCCAGCACCTCTGGCGCCGGGCTTGGGCCGAGCAGTGCCGGCAGCCGCTCCAGCCACGGTGTCGCGGTCGAGGCCAGGGCCCCCGGGGGTAACAGCTGCCCAAGACGCTGCAGCTGCAGGCTGTGGTGGTTGATGCGCTCCCAGAGCAGGCTGCGTTGGCGCCAGTGATGCTGCTTGGCTGCGCCGCGGGGGTTGCTGCGCAACTCATCGTTCACCAGCTGGTTGAGTTGCTGGCAGAGGCGACTACCCACGATCGGCTGACTGGCTCGCCCGTCGCCGGCTGCTGGATCTTTGAGCTGGCGGCGGATCGCCTCCAGGCGTTGGCCCAGCAGACTCCGCAGCTGCCGCTCCAGTTGGCCCATCTCCGCGAGCCGGTTGATGGGCCAGAACAGGGCATTCACCAGCAGGGTGGCCGCCACTCCCACCAGAGTGTCGGCCGTGCGGTTGACGACGTAGAGCCAGTTGAGCTCGGCGTAATCGGCCACCAGAAACAGCATCGAGCACATCACGATTCCGGTGGCGAGGCCGGCCTGCCAGCGCATCAGCCGCAGCAGGGGCACCACCACCAGCAACGACACCGTCAGCCCCACCCAGCCACTTAGAAGGGTGTGCACCAGAAAACTGACGATGCCGGCGGCGATCGTGCCCAGCACCCGGCCCTGGGCCGCTGCCAGGACCCGGGTATCGGTCTCGTCCATACACATCACCACCGCCAACAGCGGATACCAGACGAAGCGCACATCGCGGAAGCTGATTGCCCAGGCGCCGGCGAGGGCGGCGGCCAAACCGATCTTGAGGGCGGCGCGCAGGGCGGGGTGGCTCAGCACGCGGGACAGGGATCACAGCCTTGCGGTGATTCTGGCGTTCCCGTCCAGTGCGATCGATGATTGGGGTGGTTGGATCCGGATCATTGCCTTTCACCCTTGATTTTCAGATCCTGCTGCGTCTGGGTCTGGCGGTGCTTTGCGGCCTGGCCGTGGGCATCAACCGCGCCCACCACGGCAATACCAGCCATCCCAACCGCCTGCGGGTGCATGTGTTGGTCGGTCTCAGTGCCTGCCTGATGGTGCTGGCGGCAGGTGACGACCCCCAGGCCCGCAGCCGGGTGATTCAGGGGGTAGCCACCGGAATTGGCTTCTTGGGGGCGGGCGAGATCCTGGTGCCTCCTGCTGCTGACAAGAGGGGCCTGCCTGAGGTGCGCGGACTCACCAGTGCGGCTTCGATCTGGTTTACGGCTGCCCTCGGGGTGACCGTAGCCGCCTCCACCCCCTTGCTTGCCGGGGTGGCCCTGGTTCTGGCCCTGATCACCCTGTCTCAGCGGAGCAACGGCGAGTCGCGGCCAGACATTGATCCTGCAGCAGATCAGAAGAGGAAGCGATAGCGGCCATCGCCGCTGCTTTCAGCTTCGTTGGAGCCATCCAGGACCGGCTGGGGCCACTCCGCTTCCCAATAGCTGATGTCATCGCGATAGAAGGGCCGTCCGCCCAGTCGCTTGGTTTCAAGCTGGGTCGTGCCCATGGCGGTGATAAGGCCACCCAGCTCCATGGGGCCCAGATCGGTTTTCATATCCTTACCTGCTGCAGCCAGCAGGATTGGCAGGCGCACCAGATGCTCTGGCCTGGTGAGCTTGCGAAAGAGGGCCTGTAGGGCTATTTGCTGGCGCTCCAGTCGGCCGATGTCGCCCATCTCATCGTGGCGAAAGCGCAGGAAGCCTTCTAGGTCTTGGCCTTTGAGATTTTGCAGGCCGGGTTGCAAGTCGATGTATAGGCCCTGACTGTTGTCGGTGTAGGCCATGCGTTTCGGCACGTCCACCTCGATGCCGCCGAGGGCGTCGGCCATGCGCCGGATCGCAGACAAGTTCACCACTAGGTGGTGGGTGATCGGTCGACCCAACTTGCGGGCCAATTCCCGTTTGAGCAGATCGGTGCCCCCGAGGCTGTAGAGGGAGTTGATTTTGTGGGGACCGTAGCCTTCTGCCTCGATGTAGGTGTCCCGAGGTATCTGGGTGATCCGGGTGATGCCCCCATCCACTCGCAGGCTGGCGATCACATCGGTGTTGCCACCTCCCACATCGGTGCCGAGCAGCAGGATGTCTTGGGTGGTGATGCCGCTCCAGGCCGCGAACGGATTGGTGATGGCGTTATTTGCTCCTGAGGCGGTGTCGCTGAGCAGTTCGGAGAGGGGCCCCGCCAGCAACAGGCCTCCGCCCATGCCGACTCCGATCGCCAGGAGCATGGCACCGCGTTTACTCCGCTTGCGGGGCCGCTTGGCCGGAGGGGTTCTCATCCCCTGAAAGCTATTGCACCAAGCGAACCTTTCACAAATGGGGGCTTGCCGCTGCCTAGAGTGGCCGGGCTCGAACGAGTTAATGAAGTTGTTGACTCAGGCCTGCAGGAAATGCCATGGAGCAGAGCAGAGTCTTCAACCGCTTTCACCGCTAGACGCTCTGCAAAAAATAACCCTGCCGTGGCGCTTCCGCGGCAGGGTTGGTGTCGCTCAGGGCGGAGCTAGAGAGCTTGCAGTACAGGCTGATGGGGTTGGATTTACCAGCGGTTGCCGCCACCACCGCCATCGCCGCCATATCCACCGCCACCACGATTGCCGCCACCACGATTGCCACCGCCACCGCCACCGCCGCCTTCACGGGGAGTGGCTTTGTTGACACGAATCATGCGCCCCATCCATTCGACGTCCTGAAGGTCGTCAATAGCCTTTTGTTCGGCCGCATCGTCGGCTAATTCGACAAAAGCGAAACCGCGCTTGCGACCGGTTTCTCGGTCTAGGGGCAGGCTGCACTGGCGCACCTCTCCGTATTGGCCGAAGAGATCAAGCAAGTCCTCGCGTTCAGCTTGGAACGAAAGATTGCCAACGTAGATAGTCATTACTGGAGCAAATCCTGGAACTGATTCGGTCGAAGCTGCGGTTCTTAGTGGTCCTAGTGGGAACTAGGGGTGCCAAAAGAGAGGCCGTACCCTTTGAATCACGGCAAATGATACCGGGTGGCCAGGCCCCCAGCTAGCACTCGCGGGGCGTTTCATGGAGAACCGTAAAGCGGTTCTGAAGAGACTCTGAGGTTCAACCGGTGATCCCGGATGTCGTCCCAATGTCAGCAAACTCTGATCAACGCGGACCCATGATCACAGCACCTGTGCCTTGGAGCCTCGCCTGGCGTGAGGATGGCGAACTTGCCACCCAGGATCGTTTTGACCTGCTGCAGAGCCTGGTTGCTTGCGAAAGTGCAGAGGTTCAATCGACGTTGATCGCCGCCGTGGAACGGTTGTCTATTACTGATTTGACCAGCCTGAGTGTGGGAGGCGTAACCAGCCTTTGCGCCTGAAGCGCTTTGGCCTGGCGGATCATCGCCCGGAGCTAGGTGCTGGGCTTGCTCACGGAGCGCTGGTCCAGGGTTCGCCCGCAGGCGTCATGGGCTTCCTCCACGTCGCTGCCCTTTGCAACTCGCTCACCAACGCAGGCGCAGGTGCGGTCGAGTTGGGCAGCGGGTGCAACTTTGCCCTCCCTTTGCAGGTCCGCCTGGTAAGCCGACAGGCAGAAGGCTTTCACTACCTCGGCAACGCTGATAGAGCGGCTGGCGGGAACCAAGGACACCAGCCCCAGGCAAAGCAGTCCGATTAGAACCGGGCGCGGGGGGCTGGGGTTCATGGAGCAAAAGGGCGGAAGCCCGAGGAGTTCATCCCTGGAACCTGGAAAGCTGCAGGGGTTTGTTCATCACCCGAAGTTGGCGCAGACCCTGGAAAACATCCTCGGGCATGCCCTTGGGTAGGTCCACGGTGCTGTGGGTGTCGAAAATCTGGATACGGCCGATGGATCGCCCGTTCAGACCAGCCTCATTGGCAATGGCTCCCACGATGTTGCCGGGCTTGATGCGGTCGCGCCAGCCCAGTTCCACCCGGAAGCGCTCCATGTTGTCCTCTGGCGGACCCACGGGGCGTTCGCCCCTGGGAGCTCCCCTGCCTACATCACGGCCAACCTCCCGACCCATTTCCCGGCCCCTTCCCCGGTCCCGGCCGAAGTCGCGACCGCCATCCCTACCGCCATCGCGGCCTCCATCGCGGCCAGGACCGTTCTGACGCACTTGTTGGAAGTTCTCTTCGCCCTGCAAAAGCAGGGGTTTGCCCACCAGGCTCAGCTCTAGGGCCGCCAGGGCTAGCTGCTCAGGACTGGAGCCCTGCTCCTGAGCAACCCGTTGCAGGATTTCACTGAGTAAGGCCCGTTCCTGCTCGCTGCTGGCTGGGGTTTGCAAGCAGTTGGTGAGCTTGGTGCGCATCCGGTCGAGCCGGTTTTGATTGATGGTGGCATTGCTTGGCACCTCCATCTCTTCGATCGGCTTGCCCACGGCCCGCTCCATGCCGCCCAGGAAACGGCGCTCCCTCGGGGTCAGGAACAGGATAGCGTCGCCGCTGCGGCCAGCTCGACCGGTCCGGCCAATGCGGTGGACATAGGCCTCCGAATCGAAGGGGATGTCGTAGTTGATCACCAGGCTGATCCGCTCTACATCGAGCCCGCGGGCAGCCACATCGGTTGCTACCAGTACGTCCACCTGGCCGCTCTTAAGCCGCTCGATCGTGCGCTCTCGCTGGGCTTGGGGCACGTCGCCGTTGAGCACGGCAACGTCGTAACCGTGCTGTTCAAGCGATTCGGCCACGGTGAGCGTGATCGCCTTGGTACGGGCAAAAATGATCACACCCTCACTGGTCTCTGCCTCCAGTACCCGCTCCAGGGCTGCTTGCTTGTGGGGCGCATGCACCATCAAGAAACGCTGACGAATGCGGGTGGCATCGGCGGCCTTTTGCTTGATCGTGATCTCAGCGGGCGCGTTGAGATATTTCTGTGATATGCGCCGGATTTCGGGCGGCATGGTGGCAGAGAACAGCACCACTTGACGCTGCTCAGGTAGTTGTTCGAGCACCCATTCGACGTCGTCGATGAAGCCCATGCGCAGCATTTCATCAGCCTCGTCCAGCACCAGGGCGCGAAGACTGGAGAGATCGAGGGTGCCTTGACGCATGTGGTCCATCACCCGGCCGGGGGTGCCCACCACGATCTGTACGCCGCGCTTGAGCTGATGGATCTGGTCGCGGAAATCAGCGCCGCCGTAGATCGCCAGGGTGCGCACACCGGGTAGGTGGCTGGCATAGCTGTTGAAGGCCTCGGCTACCTGCAGCGCTAATTCCCGGGTGGGGGCGAGCACCAACACCTGGGGCTTGCGCTGCTCGGGGTCGAGGGCCGCCAGCATTGGCAGGGCGAAGGCGGCGGTTTTGCCGGTGCCTGTCTGGGCCTGTCCCACCAGGTCGCGGCCGAGCATCAGCTCGGGGATGGCGGCCTTCTGAATTGGTGAGGGCTCCTGATAGCCGATGGCTTCAAGGGCCTTCAGCAGTTCTGGGGCAAAGCCGAAGCGGGCAAAGCCCGAGGCAGAGGTTGCTTCTGTCTTGATTTCAGCTGAGTTGTTTTCGGCTGAATTGATCTCGGCTGAGTTGATCTCAGCGGTGTTGTTTTCGGATGCGTTCTTTTCAGTTGTTTGGGCGGGCGCGTCAATGTCGACGGAGCAAGCAAAGCTGCCGCCGTTGGCGTGTTCGGTCACGGGATGAAAATGGCCTGGTTGATCAGGGCTTGGTGAAGTCCTTGAACGCAGGCCGGCAGAAACCCAATTGAGCCAAGAAATACTGAACGGATGGGCCGTTGCGGGGCAACTGAAGCTGCACTGCTTTACCCGATGTTCAGTTGTTCAGACCCGCAATTAACAAAACTGCCCTGCCCTTGAAAAAGGCTGAAAACAAATTTTATCACCCCTCGGTCCGCTTCACTTCCGGCCGAAGTCGTCCGAAAGGCGCTCGATGTCGGCTTCGCTCAGCCAGTCACCACGCTGCACCTCCACGATCTCCAGATCCGCCAGACCCCCTTGGGCCCGGTGAATTGCCCCTTGGGGGATGAAGACGCTGGTCCCTGCCGTTGCGGTGATGGCCTCCTCCCCTACCTGCAGTTCACCGTCGCCGGCCACCACCACCCAGTGCTCACAGCGGTGTTGGTGGCGCTGCAGGCTCAGCCGCTGGCCGCGGCGGATCAGTAGGCGTTTGACCAGGTATTGATCTCCGCTGGCCAGCTGTTCAAACCAGCCCCAAGGGCGTTGCACCCGGCCGGCGGGACTTAGGGGCTCAGGGATTTTCACGATTTCAGGCTGACAGCCGCCGCCGCTCCGCGCAACGGGGTGATCAGGCAGGCCCGCTCTCTGGCCCTTGTCAGGGCTGTGTAGAGCAGGCGCCGTTGGGGTCTGCCGGTGTCGGGCATCAGCACCCATACCTCTTGGGCCTCACTGCCCTGGGCCTTGTGCACCGTGAGGGCCAAGGCTGGCTCGGCCTTGGGTAGCTGGGCCGGGTGAATCCAGAGAGGCTCGCTACCGCCCTGGTTTGCAAACAGCAGGCGGCGTTCCCGCCCCCGCTTGGCTTCCCTTTCCACCACCAGCCCAACGTCGCCATTGGCGAGCCCCAGTTCGCTGAGGTTGTGGCGGCACAGCACGGGCGTGCCCACTGGCCAAAACTGGGGCGAGCGGGCGGCAGCCTCCCCCAGCAGCGCTTGGTGGATAGCTTCCACCCCCCAGCGGCCCTGGCGCACTGGTGTCAGCACTAGGTAGTTATCCAGGCCCGCCAGCAGGCTCGCGGTGAAAGTGGGATCGTCCAGATCGCCCGCCAGGCAGCATTGCTGCAGTTGGTGCTGGTGCTGCCGCAGTCGTTGCAGCAGCTCTGCTGGCAGCTGGCGTGGGTTGGCCTGCAGCCAGCGCAGGTTGTCGTCAGAGTTCAGTGGTGTGAGCAGGGCCTCGAGGGGCTGCTCAGCCTCCCGTAGGGCCGCTGCTACCGCAGCGATGGCCCCGTTGTTGCGGTAGGTGGTGCGCAGCTCTATGGCGGCTCCGCCCAGGGCCTGGCGGCGTTCGGGAGCCTGCAGCTCCAGCAGCACTGGTCCGGGGCCTACCGGTGGCAGCTGGGCCGCGTCCCCTACCAGCACCAGCCGGCAGCTGGGGGGCAGGGCCTCCAGCAGGGCCTGCATCAGGGGGAGATCCACCATCGACATCTCATCCACCACCAGCAGGTCGAGGGCAAGGGGGTGCTGGCGGTTGCGGCCGAAGCGCTCGCCGCGGCTCTCCAGCAGCCGGTGCAGGGTGCTGCAGGGAAGTTGCAGGCTGCTGCTAGCTAGGGCTGCCCGCAGCCGACTCGCCGCTTTGCCCGTGGGGGCTGCTAGCTGAATGCGGCTGCCTGGTTGCTGGGCTAGCACCGCAGCCAACATGCGAGCCACGGTGCTGGTTTTGCCGGTGCCCGGACCGCCCTCAAGCAGCACCAGGCCGTATTGCAGCACCGCCGTGACGGCCCGCTGCTGGTCAGGATCCAGCCCGTCGCTGCAGCTTGCGCCGGGACTCGCATTTGGGAGCTGAAACTGGGCCCGCTCGATCAGTGCCTGCAGCACCTGCTGGCGCTGGCGCTGCCAGCGGCGCCACATCAGCCGGTCGCCCTCCAGCACCAGCGGACCATCCGGCTCGGCGCCCAGGGGTGAAGCCTCCAGGGCGCGACGATGTTCGGTGCTGGGCAGGCTGATTTCCAGGCGTCCCTCCGCCAGGGCGGCAGCCAGGTTGGTGATCAGTTCCGCCAGCAATGGATCGGGGCTGCTGCCATGCAGCCGCGGCAGGGCTTCAGCCAGGGCCGCTGCCAGGCTCTGGAGCCAGCGAGGTTGCTCCAGGGGGGTGGGGCCGCTCATGGAGTGCCCCCTAGGGCCTGGTCCAGTTGGAGCAGGCGGGCCAAGGGCGGCTGCTCCACAAACATGCCGGGCACAGCGCTGGCCGTGGTGGGTCCGGGCACCCCTCGCAGGAACACGTAGACGTAGCCGCCCAGGTGCTGCTCGGGTCGGTAGCCGGGCAGGCGCCAGCGCAGGTAGCGGTGCAGGGCTACCAGGTACAGGTGGGCCTGTAGGGGGTAGTGGTTGGCGGCCATCAGCTCTGCCATGGCTGCTGCTCCGTAGTGGCGTGGACCGCAGTGCAGCGGCTGCCCCTGGTCGTCGCGCTCGCCCAGCCAGTTGCTCTTCCAGTCGGCCACCCACCAGCGCTCGCCCTGTCGAAATACCAGGTCGATCGAGCCGGTGAGAAAGCCCCGGCTTTCCACTTTCAGCTGGGCAAGCTGCTCGGCGTAGGCGCTGCCAAACCACCCTTCATGATGGTCGGCAAAGGAGCGTGCCAGGTCTGGGGTGCGCACCAGGCCGAGGGGCAGATCGAAGTTCATCTCATTGAGGCGGGCACCGCGCTCAAGCTGGGCCAAGCTGAAGTCGTTGCAGGGGCCGCCCAGGGGCGTATGCCGCAGCTGCTCAAGCCCAACTAGCACCGCTTCGCCGTGCTGCGCAGCGATACCGGCCCGCTGCAGCTCGCGGCCCACCAGCTCGGCCTGGGCTGCCAAGGGTTGGCAGTAGTCGAGCTGCTCAAGGATGCGGTGCAGGCAGTCGCCGGCCTGGGCGCCCCGGGGGAAGGGGGCCAGAGGGCTGTCCTGGGAATCGGCGCCCATGGCGTTGGCCGCCGTTGCTGCCTCTAGTTCGGTCACCAGGGCATCGGTTTCGCGGCCCTCCTCCACGGCTGCGGGGGCGGCGCTGTGGCTGCCCTGGGTCCAGCTGGTGTAGCTGCTGCGGCCCCAGCTGCTGTCGAAGCCATGGCTGGGTACGGGGCCTCGCTGCAGGGATAGGCCAGCAGCTGCCGGGCCTGGTTTCAGCTGGCTGCGCTGGCCGCTGGCGGGGGGCTGCACCAGGGTGAGGGGCAGCTGGCGGCAAGCGATTGCTTGCTCCAGCCGCTGGCGCCACTCCGCATCACTGCGGCCGATGTAGGGGTCGTGGTCGCTTGCGGGGGGCTGCTCCTGGTCGAACAGCCAGGGGTGCAGCGGATTGCCCTGCTGGCCCAAGGCCGGGCCCCAGGCCAGCACCAGCAGCAGCTTGGCCCGGGTGGCAGCTACATAGGCAAGTCGCTCCCGCTCCTGCAGCTCGGCCCCAAGCTGCTGCTGGCTGGCGCCCTGGCCCGGGCCCCAGTTGTTGTTCAGGTGCAGGTCGAGCACGGCTTCGGGCTGCCCGCCTTCAGGGCCGCCCGGGTGCCAGCGCACGCCGATGGACTGGCCGCTGCGGCTCTCAGCGCCGGCCTGCCAAAGGTAGGGACAGATCACCACTGGATATTCCAGGCCCTTGCTGCGGTGCACCGTCAGCACCGATACGGCCTCATCCACCACGTCGCTGTGGGGCTGGTGGGCGTCGGGGATGTCCCGGTCGGGATCGAGCCGCAGACGCCGCAGCCAGTCGGCTGCGGCTGCGGGACCCAGTTGGTCGGCATGGAGCCGCACGGCCACCAATTCACCGCACTGCTGCAAATCCGCCAGCAGCCGGCCGCCGAGGGATAGCTGGGCCAGCCCCTTTTGCTCCAGCAGGCTCGCCAGCACCCCAAGCAGGCCGCGGCGGGGTAGTTCAACGGCCAGCTGGGCTAGGCGCGCAGCCAGGTTGCTCCAGGCTTCGGGGCTGGCGGAGGCGATTTGCTGGGCGCTCCAGCCCAGCAGGGGAGAGGCGGCCAGCAGCCGCAGGCGCTGGGATCGGCCGGGTTCGGCAAGGGCATCGAGTAACCGTTGCAGTGCCGAGGCGCCGGCGCTTTCAAACACATCCCCCTGGCTCACTAGCTTGCTGGCTATGCCGCAGCGATCGAGGGCGGCGCGCTGCGCTTCAGCCTGACGGTGGGTGCCCACCAGCACACATAGGTCGTTGGGGCCTAGGGGTTGGCGCTGCTCGCCCCGCTGTTGCATCAGCCCCTGGTTGAGCAATTCGGCGCTGAAGCAGGCGATCTGGTCGGGAAGTTGCCGCTCCAGGGCGCTGCGGCTGGGTGGTTTCTCACCAGCCAGGCGGCTGCCGCCGAGCCAGAGCAGCTGCAGGGGGTGCTGGCCGGCGGGTAGGCGCAGTTTGGTGTCGCTCGCCTGGGGCCGCACCGCCGGTACGGCCAGGTCGCTGCGGCGCAGCCCCGGCTCCATTAGGCCGTTGAGGCCGGCGACCAGGGCTTCGCTAGAGCGGTAGTTATCGCGAAGGCTGCTGATACCGCCGAAGCTGGCGGCGGCCTGACGGGCCAGCAGATAAGTGCGCAGGTCGCCGCCGCGGAAGCGATAGATCGCCTGCTTGGGATCACCCACCATCACCAGTCGGTGCCGCTCAGGCTGGAAGGCCCGCGACAGGATGCGCCACTGGATCGGATCGGTGTCCTGGAATTCATCAATTAGGGCAACCGCATAGCGGGCTCCCACCGCCTCTAGCAGGGGGGTACTGGCCTGCTCGCCTGGATCAAGACCCTCCAGCAGTTGGGCGAAACCCAGCCTTCCGCTCTGGCGCCGCCGCCGGCCCAGTTCGGCCCGACCCCAGTGGCAGGCGTGCAGCACTAGGGCTTCGGCCGGTCCATCCAAAACCTGGGCGATCGCCTCCTGCAAGGGGCGTTCGGGCAGGGAGGGGCCGGGGCCTTTCCCATCGCCAGGTTCGAGGCTGCGGGCAACTTTGAGAAAGGCGCCGGGGTGGAAGTAGTCGCGCAGCAGGCCCTGGCCTCCGCCCTGGCTGCCTGCCGTGGCGCCGTAGTCGCCGCCGATGGGCTGGGCAGCGATCCAGCCCCGCAATAGAGCGCAGCGGTCCTTGGTGGGTTTGGGAACGTAGGGGCTGGTGGTTTTGAAGCCCTGGCCGCGCCATTGGCTGGCGGCGGCACAAAAGCCGGCCTCCAGGGCTTGGCCGTGGCTGGCCCAGAGCTGCTGGAAGTTGTGCCACGCCTCGTTCCATAGGGCCTCGAGCTGGGGCGCCAAGGGGGCGTCGGTCCGCAGGGTTGCCGGCAGGGAATCCAGGCCTAGGGCTGGATCGCCATCTAGCTGGCGCAACAGGCCCTCGAGGGTTTCGGGGCCGCCAACCTGTTGCTGCAGCCCGGCCAGCAGGTGGCTTGGCAGGGGCAGCACCTGCTGTTGCCAGTAGTCGTGTGCCACCTGGCGCACCAGGGTGCCCTTGTCGGTTTCGAGCTGCAGCTCCGGTGGCAGGCCCGCTTCCAGGGCGTGGCGCTGCAGGGTGCGGCGGCAGAAACCGTGGATGGTGGTGATGTCGGCGGCATCTAGTTCCTCTAGGGCCAGCAGCAACCGGGCCCGCAACTTTTCGGCCCGCGGTCGTTGCTGCTCCAGCCAGGCGGCCAGGGTGGGATCGGGCGGCTCCAGATCTGGATTTTCCAGGCCTGCCAGGGCCCGCTGCAGGCGCTGGCCGATGCGATCGCGCAGTTCGGCGGCGGCGGCCTCGGTAAAGGTCACCACCAGCAGCTGGCGCAGCCCCAGTTCGGCCTCGGCCACGTAGCGCAGCACCAACTGGGCCAGGGCGAAGGTTTTGCCGGTGCCGGCGCTGGCCTCCAGCAGCCGCAGCCCGGGATCCAGGGGAAAGGCATTGGCCTCAAATGGTTGTGGGAGTGGCAGGGCTTGTTCAGATGCCAAAGCCTGATCGCTGCCGGCAGACAGGTTCATATCAACCGCTCCCGCAGGGGACCAAGCAGCTCCTCAGCCCGGGCGGCTAGCTCACCGCTGGCCACCAGGGCGGTGCCGCTGAGTTCAGATCCGAAACAGAGGGCCTGCTCCGGATCAAGCCGCTCGCCGCGCCGCTGAAAACCGCCTTCCCAGGTTTCGATCGCCCGTGCTTCACCCTTATCGAGCAGGGCCCAGCCGGTTTCCGGTGGCACCGGCCAGCAGCTCCGGCGCCATTGCTGGCGCAACTCCAGCAGCCGCATTAGTTCGGCCCGGGCGCTATCTACCTGGGGCGCCTGCAGCCGCAACTGCACGCCGAAGTCCTTGGCACCCCGGGCCACCAGCACCCCATCCAGCGGCCCTTGGTCGGCGGCGGCGGCCAGCAGCAGCGCCAGCCACAGCTCCAGCCGGTGGCGATTGCGCGGCCGGGCGGTGTGCAGCACCAGCACCGAGCTCCCCCGCCACTGCAGCTCCTGCTGCCAGTTTTGCCAGAGGGCCAGCTGGCGGCGCTCAGGACCCAGGGCCTCGAGGCTGGTGTGCAGGCTGCGCCAGCGCTGGCTGAGCCCGCCGGCCTCCAGTTCGCCTGCCGCTAGAGGAGGCAGCAAGCCCTGGCCGCGGTGGCGAGCCAGCCATCCAGCGGGCTCATCGAGGAGAGATGCGTCGGTGGGACTTTCGAGGGCCTGGCGCAGCAGCAGCGCCCGCTCGCGCTCATCGAGGCTGAGGGGCTCGAGGTCGTCGAGGCTGTCGGCCCATTCCCGCGGCCTTAGCCCCAATTCAGCCAGCCAGCTGGCCTGGGGAGCAAGCAGCCAGTCACGCAGATCCCCATAGGCATCGCTGGGTTGGGCCGGGGGCGCGCTAGGGGGTTCGCTGGCCGCCAGGGGCCGGGGCGGTTGCGGTGCTCCGCTCTGCTGGCGTGGTTGATCGAGCAGCTCACGGGCCTTCAGCAGACGCTCGTCGCAGCTGCCGGGGGGCCGCTCGCCGCTGGCTTGGAAATTGGCCCGGTCGAGGGGGTTGGCAGGGTGACTAATCACCAGTTCGCTTCCGCGACAAGGCAGCTGCCCCTGCAGCCACTCGAGCCACTGGCGTACCGGTGTGGCCGGTGGCAGCTCTTCGCCGCTGCGGGGGTCGCGGCTGCTCCAGGTCACCAGCAGATGGTCGCGGGCTGAGAGCAGGGCCTCCAGCAGCACGTAGCGGTCCTGGTCGGCCGGGTTGGGATCGCCGAGGTGGCGCTGCTGCTCCAGCAGGTGGAAGCCGGGCCGCTTGCTCTGACGGGGATAGGCGTTTGCATCCAGGCCCATCAGCACGATCACTCGGTGGGGAATCGCCCGCATCGGCTCGAGGGCGCTGATGGTGAGGGCGCCGCTGCGGTGGCCAAACCGGCCCGAATCCGCAGCCAGGCGCTCATCGAGCACGGCAGCCACCACGGGTGCGGCCAGCTCCAGGTTGCAGCCGGCGGCGGCCTGCTGCCAGTCGTCAATGGCGGTTAGCACCAGGGGCAGCTCCCAGTCCTGGCCACTCCCGCCAGCCTGGTCGCCGTCGCCGAACAGGTCGCTCAGCAGGGCCCGCAGGCAGGTGTTCCAGGCCAGGCAAGAGCGGGGTCGCCGCAGCTCCACCAGCCAGTGGCGCAGCCGGGTGAGCAGGTGCAGCCAGCGGCCCAACAGCTCGATGCTCTCGCCACTGGCCAGGGGGGCGGTGGCGGCCGGGGCCAGGCCGGGGTCGCAGGGCAGCACCAGGCCTAGTAGCAGCCGATCGATCACCCAGCTGAGGCTGCCGCTGTCCAGGCCGCCGCGCTCCTCTGCATCGAGGCCCCAGTGGAAGCCCCCCCGCTGCAGTAGGGGATGCAGGGCCGCCATCTCGACACCACTGAGCTGGAAATGCCCCTGCAGCGCCGGACTCTCCAGCAGGGTTTCCAGGGCGGAGGCGGTGAGCCGCTCCCCCGCCAGCCGCAGCAGCTCCAGCAAGCTGCGGCTGAGGCTGGCTTCGCTTTGCTGGCTGCGGTCGGTGAGGCGCCAATTGAGGGGCACCCCAGTGGCCTCTTGATCGCCAAATACGGCCGCCACCAAAGGCGCTAGGCCATCCACCTGAGGCGTCATCACCAGCACATCGCGGGGCTGGAGCGTGGGATCGGCGGCCAGCAGCTGCAGGATGCGGTCCCGCACGACCTGCACCTGGCGCAGGGGGCCGGGACAGCGGTGGAACTCCAGGGAGCTGTCTGCCGGTGCCCGCTGCAGCAGGGGTTGGGCAGCCGGATCCGCCAGTTGTTGCTGCAGCTGATGCAGCAGGGGCGCTGGCCCCTGGCCCCGATGGCTGCTGGCTGGGGCCACAAACAAATCCTTTTCCTGCCACTGGCCCTGGAGGCTCTCGCCGCTGCCTTCGAGCAACTGCTGAAACTCGCCGCCGAGTCGGCCGAAGCGGGCCTCCAGGCCAGGGGCCTGCAGTAGCCAGTCACCATCAAGGGGCTGCTGCAGCGCGATCGCATCGCTGAGCAGTTGGCGGCGGCTGGTGCAGCGCTGCCACAGGTCGCGGCAGGGGGTGAGCAGGTAGAGGTCCACATTTGTGTGCACGCTCAGGGCCTGCAGCAGCTGCACCTGGATCGGCGCCAGGCTGCTGAGCCCAAACAGGCGCAGGGGATCGGGAAGGCTGCCGGCCGGCGGTGCCTTGATCTGCAGCTGGGCTATGGCCTCCAGCACCTGCAGGCCGAAGGGCTTCACCCCCAGGCGCTCCCGTAGCCGCCCCACCAGCAGCCGCTGCCACTCCTGCTCCGGCGGCAGGGGTGGGCCGTCCTCCCCACACCACCAGGCTGCCAGCAGCTCAGGGCGATACAGGGCTAGGTCGTCGAGGGCGTCGGCGATGCTGCGGCCCAGTTGCCATTGGGCCAACTCAAGGTTGCTGCCGTGCTGCGGGTAGCGGCCTAGCCAGTGCTTAAGCGAGGCAGCTTCTGGCTGCTCCACCAGGTGGGGGAGCAGTTCCAGCACGGGCCACACCAGCTGGCTGGCACGCCAGGGATCCTGGTCTGCGCCGTTTTCGCCCAGCACCCCATTCACGATTTGGCGCAGCTGGCTGCCAGGAAATGGGTAGCGGATGTTGGCGGCGATGCCGCCGAGTCCCACGGCCAGCTGTTCACCAAGCCAGCGGCTGGTGGGCCAGGTATTCACCACCACCTGCACCGTCTCGAGCGGCCCGGGCGGCGTGAGCAGCAACTGGGCGGCCAGGAGTTCGGCTAGGTGTTCGGCCCGGTTGCCCCGGAAAACTGTGAGCACAAAGGATGCTCAGCTGTGGGTCGTCATGGCAGGCAGCCTGCCAGCTCCTGGCTGAAGGAGGAGAGCCGGCGCTCTTGCAAGCCGTAAACGGCGTGAATAGCTCCGGTCTCGGGGCAGTAGGCCGAAAGCTCGCCGCCGTAGCAGGCGCCCGTATCCACCATCACGATCTGGCCGAGGCGACGCACTTGGGGCCCGGGGGTGTGGCCGATCACTACCTCACCGAAGCGACCGTCGTAGGCCTGCCAGAAGGGCATGCGGATGCTGAGGTCGGGTTCCCAGGTGTCGGGATTGAAGCCAGCGTGGGTGGCGAGCCAGCCTTTGCCGGAGTAGGTGAGGGGCAGCTGCTCCAGCCGCTCCTGCCAGATGCGGCAGTGGCTATCGCCGAGCTGGCGATAGGTGTCGCAGCCGGCCAAGGCCCTTTGAGCGGTCCAGTCGCCTTGCCGCAGGGCGGCCACTAGGTCGGCTTCGTGATTTCCCATCAGCCAGATGGCCCGGCCGGAGCTCACCAAGCCCCAGGCCAGCTCCATGGTGCGGCGGATCTCGGGGCCGCGGTTGATCACATCACCGCAAAGCACGAGCTTGTCGCCTGCAGGTAGGCGAGCTACCAGCTGCTCAAGCGCGTCGGCACAGCCGTGGACGTCCCCGATCACCCAGTGGTGGCAGGAACGTGAAGGGGACGTCATCAGTCCATCGCGTTAGTTCCAGTCTTGCCTGCCTGACGGCCACTTGTCAGCCCCCCAGCGATTCATGTCGACCGGCCAGCGCTGGTACGGTCGCCCCACCCAGTGACAGTCAGATGAATCCAGCGTCGTTGTCGGTGGTCCAGCGGGTAAACGCCCTGGTAAAAGCCCTAAATGGCGCTAAGCGCACCAATGAGGCCTTGGCCCGCTGCGGCAACGGTGAGGAGATGCTCGACGTTCTGCTCGATGCCTCCGCCAAGCTCGGCCTAGGGCTCAGCCGCCAGCAACTGGCGAACACCCCACCAATCCGCGACTGGGTGTGGTGGAAAAACAAGGAGGCCTTGCTCACTATTGGTGATAACAAGCCTCGCTACCAGCAGGATGGCGGTCAGGGAGCCTCCGATGACGGGCCGCGCAAACGCTTTTTGGGGCTGTTTTAGGACGCGCTGGCGAGGGCGTCGGGGATTGAGGTGCTGGGAGCCTCAAAGCGGCCCGTGGCCACGAATTCCAGGCGCAGCTTCAGAAAGGTGATGAACTTCTCATCGGTGGACACCACCGCCGCCGCCGGCCTCGGCACGGCGCTGCCGATCGGTTCGAGTTGGGGTGCATCGAGAAAGGCCGGCCGTTTCACCAGCCAGAAGTCGATTTCCTTGCCCTGTTCTCCGTAGTGGCGCACCCTTTCGCGCAGCACCTCCTCAAGGGGCTCCTCGACGGTGAGGAACGCTTCGCTGGCGGCGATGAAGTGATAGGTGCTCATAGCTGGCGGCTGCCGAACAGGGGGTCGCGGCGCGGATTCTGTATCAGCGCCTTCATCTGCCGAACAGCTTCTTCCAGTCCCACCGCCAGGGCCCGGGCCACGATTGTGTGGCCGATGTTGAGCTCCTCCATGCCTTCGATGGCGGCGATGGGCTCCACGTTTTGGTAGGTGAGGCCATGGCCGGCATTTACCCGCAGCCCGAGGCTGCGGGCGATGAAGCTCCCCTCCGTGAGCCGGGCCAGCTCGGCTGGCTGCAAACTCCAGCTGGCTTCGGCGTAGGCGCCGGTGTGCAGCTCCACCCAGCGGGCGCCGGTGGCGCGGCAGGCCTCCAGCTGGCTCGCCTCGGCGTCCACAAACAGGCTCACGCCGATGCCGGCATCTTGCAGCGCACCCACCAGAGCGCTGAGAGCTGGCTGCTGGCCCGCCACATCGAGGCCGCCCTCGGTGGTTACCTCCTGACGCTTCTCCGGCACCAGGGTCACCATGTCGGGCCGGATCTGCAGGGCGATCGCCTCCATCTCGGGCGTGGCGGCCATCTCCAGATTGAGCCGGCTGCGCACGGTTTGACGCAGCAGCTCCACATCGCGGTCCTGAATGTGGCGTCGGTCTTCCCGTAGGTGCACGGTGATGCCGTCAGCCCCCCCCAGCTCGGCCAGCAGGGCATAGCTCACTGGATCGGGCTCCACCGCGCGGCGGGCCTGGCGCACATTGGCGATGTGGTCGATGTTGACGCCGAGGCTGGCCATGGCTGGGGAGTGGTGGCAGGCGATGATCCCGCCCAAATCCTATGGATACCGCAACCTGCGCCGGCTCAGGACGCCAGTTCAACTGCCCGCGCTCGAGCCGAGCTCCTTTGCCTAGCCCCTAGCTTTGAGCTTGGTCGCACTTAACGGGTTGTTGGCGGTTCAATCCGGCCCATCGGCGTTGTCCACCCAGGCACCCTCCTCCCGGGAAAAGGGGCTCTGCAATGGCATCAGCCCCTGGCTGGCACCGCTCGCCATGGTGGCTAGCCAGGACATTGGCCTCCGCTTTTTTTTCCGTAGCGTCCAGGTGCTTGGCAGCGAAAATCTGCCTCTCAGTGGGCCGCTGCTGCTAGCTCCGACCCACCGGGCCCGCTGGGATGCCCTGCTGTTGACCCACGCCGCAGGCCGCCGCATTACGGGGCGGGATTGCCGCTTCATGGTCACGGTTGATGAGATGCGTGGGCTGCAGGGCTGGTTTTTGCACCGCTTGGGCTGCTTTCCTGTGAGTCAGGGGCGCCCCTCCCTGGCCAGCCTGCGCTACACCGTGGACCTACTGGCTGCCGGTGAGCAGCTAGTGGTTTTTCCAGAGGGGCGCATCGTGCGCGAAGAGATTCCCCTGCGGCTGCACCAGGGCCTCGCCCGCCTGGCCATGCTGGCCGCCGGCCAAGGCGTGGCGGTACCGGTGGTGCCCGTGGGCATCGCCTATGGCCATCGCCCCCCCCGCCGCGGGGATGGGGCCGTGCTCTGTTTCGGCCCACCTCTCAGCTTGGAGGGCCAGGGAAGGCAGGCTGCGAGTGCTTTCACCGCCCACCTCGCCACCGCCATGGCGGTGGTTGAAGGCCAGGCCCAGGGAGCCCTGGGTCTGGCCCCCTAAAGTTGTTGCATATTTGTTTGCTGGTTGTGCGTAGGCCATCCCGCTTGATTTGTGGCTCCGCTTTGGCCTTGATGGCCCTCGCTGCGCCCCTAGCTCCGGCCAAGGTGCAAGCTCAGCAGGAGCCCCAAAAGGCCCTGGAGTCCACCGGCAGTCCGTTCAATCTTGAGGGTGTGCGCGCCCTGTTGGTGCGCGGTGACGCCGCCGTTGCTAAGGGCAATCTGGCCGAAGCCCGCAAGCTCTACGACCAGGCCCGCGATGCCTGTCGCCGCCTGCTCGGCTTTTATCGCGACCTGAGCGGCTCCTTCCGCGGACTCGATGCCCGCATCCCCCGTGAAATGGACCAGAAGGGGCGGGAAGCTTTGGAAACCATGGCTCAGGCGAACCTGCGCTTGGCGGCCTTGTTCCGTCGCCAGAACCAGCCTGAGGTGGCGGTGCCCCTGCTGGTCGAGGTGGTCAAGGTGATGACCCCGGCCAGCCCGGAGGGTCGCAAGGCTTTCCAGAGCCTGGTCGAGATTGGCTTCGCCGCCACTCCCTACACAGCAGGGGCCGCGGCAACCCCTGGAAGCTGACCACTAGATTTGCCCTGTTCGCTGCCTCTTCGCTTCGATGGTGCATCCAGACCAGGTGAAGGCCGCAATCACCTTGGCCATGCCCGATGCCTTGGTGGAGGTTGAAGACCTCACCGGTGGCGGCGACCATCTGCAGGTCACGGTGGTCTCCACAGCGTTCGACGGCCTGACCAAGGTCAGGCAGCACCAACTCGTGTATGGCGCCCTACGCCAGGAATTGGCCAGTGAGGCAATCCACGCCCTAGCCCTGCAAACATCCACTCCCGCCTGAGTCCATGGACGCCACTACCCGCCAACGCATCGAAGAACTCCTGGCCACCAGCCCGGTATTCGTTTTTATGAAGGGCAACAAGCTGATGCCCCAGTGCGGTTTCTCCAACAACGTGGTGCAGATACTGCACTCAGTTGGGGTTCCATTTGAAACCTTCGACGTGCTTTCGGATGCTGAGATCCGTAATGGCATCAAGTCATTTTCCGACTGGCCCACTATTCCCCAGGTGTATGTGAAAGGGGAATTCATCGGTGGCTCCGACATCCTGATCGAGATGTACAACTCTGGTGAGTTGCGCGAGAAGCTGGAAGTGGCTCTGGCTAGCTGAAGCGGCAGCTAGCAATTCAGCGAGTCAGTAGCGCTCGCTTTCGTAAAGGCTGCGCGGGTCACCATCGGGACCCACAAAGCTGGAAGGATCTCGAATCCAGCGGTCGGTGAGCTCCTCAAGTCGCCGCTGGGAGATCGGATCAAGCACCGCAGTGCGGCGCAGGGCGTGGATGTAGCCATCGGCGTAGAGCCGCAATTCAGCAGGGCTGTGGAAGCGATGGGCCAGTTCCTGGCAGGCATCGCACAGCGACTGGAAGTGGCGGATGGCGTCTGGGTGTTGAAGCGAAGTCATGGGGTCGTGGGACCTTTATCTATTTTGCCCCTTGGAGGCAGAAGCCGCGATTGGGTGGTCTCCGCATAGTTGGTGGTGTCCACACAAACGCATCGACTGATACGCGGATCCCCTGGCGGCTGCCGTTAAGGTGAATTCAACACAGTTGTGGACTTCATCAACTCCTCTAACCCGCCACTGCCGGCCTCTGGGGCCGCCAATCAGGCCGGAAGCCAGCCCCAGCGGGTTTTGGTGGTTGATCCCCACGCGACCCTGCGCACGGTGCTGGCCCAGCGCCTGCGGCAGGACGGCCATCTTGCGGCGGCGGTTGCTACGGCTCGTGAAGCTCTGGACGTGTGCCAGGACCAATCTCCCGATCTGCTGATCAGCGCAGAACTACTCGATGAGAGTTCCGCCCTGCGCCTGGCGGCCCAGCTGCGCTGCTCCGTGATGGTGCTCACGGCCCGCACCGGTTCGGAGCCCGTGGTGAGCCTGCTTGATGCGGGTGCAGATGATGTGCTGCGCAAACCTTTTGGCCTGGAAGAACTCGCCGCCCGCTGCCGCACCCTGCTGCGCCGTGGCGGCACCGGTCTGCAGGAACGGGTCTGTGTTGGTCCGCTTGAAGTTCACGTATTGCTACGCCAGGTAACCCTGCGCGACCAGCCAGTCGAGCTGAGTCCACGGGAATTTGCCCTGCTTTGTGCCCTGCTAATGCCCCCTGGGGTTGTTCGCAGTCGCCAGGAGCTACTGCGTATGGCCTGGCCTCCCTTCAGCGGAGGTCCTCGCTCGGTTGACACCCAAGTGCTCACCTTGCGTCGCAAGTTAGAGCAGGCTGGCTTGGGTGAAGGAGGCGGCATCGAAACGATGCGCCAGCAGGGCTATCGCTTCAGCCTGGAAACCCTGCCCGAAGCTGCTGCCGAGGAAGAGCCAGCGCGTCAGCAGCTCAACTCATTGGTTTAAGAGCCCAAACCAACTCTCCAAGCAACATGGCGGCACTCAGGCCGGCTAGGAGTTTGTAGGTCCAAGGTGGGCTGATGCGGCCGATTGAGCTGGTGTTGATGCCCGTTTCCTGGCTGAAGCGGCCCAGAAACTGCTCGAAGGCTGCGACCCGTTGCGGCAGCAGGTATGCCGATCCGTCTTCTCCCCTCACGTAAAAGACCCGGCCCCCCTGGCTTGTGGCTACTGGTGTGAGCCCGTTGATGGATTGCCAAGGCAGGCTCCAGCCGCGGCGCAGCAGCCAGGCACACCAGCTGGGATGGCCAACCCGAATGCCATCGGCACTTAGCTCAACGGCTTCACTGGTGGCTGCCACTACCAAGCCCAGCCCCAGGGGTAGAGCCAGCCAAAGCAGCAATTTGAGCTCTGCTGGTGCCAGTAGGGGCAGGGGCGCCACCATTGCCAAGTAGAGAGCGATCAGGGTGAAGCGGATCAGCGCGGCCATCGGGTAGCGGTCGCTGCTGACGGCCAAGGCGCCGGTCATCGATCTTCGGGGGAGCCGGGTAGGGGTTCGATCAGGGTCTCTGGCTGGTAGCGGCCGCTGAAAACTTCCTGCTCGCGACCTTTCCAGAATTCGCCAAGTCGCATCAGATCGGCGTGGGCCTCCTGCAGACTGGCCATGTAGGCATCCGGGTCCATGCTGTCCTTGGCCTCCTTGAGCTTGGTGAGCCGTAGTAGCTGCAGCATCCAGGGCTTGCTGAGCTCGCCGCGTTGCTCGAGGTAAGTGGCCAGCTCGGCGGAGCTGGGGGTAGGGGAGCCGGGCATTCCTTGCATTAGGGCTATTGGGCCCAGGCTATGCAGCGGGAAGTGGGATTGTGAGTCGCTTTCCACCCACAAGCTCAACCAGGGCGGCGATGTTTAGGGGCTCACAGAATAGATAGCCCTGGAATCGGGCCACCCCCATCTGTTGCAGCCGCTGAAAGCTCTCCTCGGTATCCACCCCTTCAGCGACGAGGGTCATCGATACGGAGTTCGTGAGCCTAGGGAGCAGTTCCACGATTTGTTCCGCATAGGAATCGTTGAGAACTCCGATTACAAAACTGCGATCGATCTTCAGTTCGTCAGGTTTTAGCGATAGCAGCAGGCCCATGGAGGAGAAGCCCGTTCCAAAGTCATCGAGTGAAATCCGCATTCCCGCTTCTCGACACTGGCGCAGATTAGTTTTAACCTCTGCAGTGGAGTTGAAGATCGCGGTTTCGGTGAGTTCAAGATTGATGTTGTTGCAAGAGATTCCATGGGCTGCAATGGCGTCGGTTAATTGGCCTGAAAAAGATGCGTCTGTGAGCTGGGATGGGCTGATATTGATCGCTAGGTTGAGCTGGTTGGGGGTTACTTTTAGAGCTTGGATCAGCTGCTTGAAGGTCTTCAACGTGGCTTCGATGAGCTGCCAGCCAACGCGACCCATGATTCGATAGTGTTCCGCTACCGGGATAAATAGAGTTGGGGGAACTTCCCCTAGGTCTGGGTGATCCCAGCGGGCGAGAGCCTCAACGGCTAGGACTTCGCCTGCGGCGTTGACGATCGGTTGAAATAAAATCCGGAAGGAGTCGGGCTGCGATGGCTCAAGTGATGCTTCGCAAGCCTGTTGGAGCGCAGTAAATAGCCGATAGTCACTGAGCGGATTGGACTCATTTTCCGCTGTGAACAGGTGAATGTGTTCCCCTTGGGATGACTTTGCCTTGTACATTGCCAGGTCTGCTTTTCGAATGATGTCTTCACTACTGAAGTGGTGTGGATCGCTGATCGTGATCCCAATGCTCAGGCTGAGTCGGTAGGGCGAGGCGGAGTCAACTTGACTTTTCTCAAAGGACTCAAGGATCCGGTGGGCTACCTGTTTGGCATGGAGGGCTAGATCATCTTCATTGCTGGCGTTTTGAGAGTCTCCCAGAATCAGAATGAATTCGTCGCCGCCGTAGCGCGCCAGGAAATCACCCTGGCGGCAGAGGGCCTTGAGTTGGTTGGCTGCCTTGCGCAGGGCTTGATCACCGATGCGATGGCCATAGGTATCGTTAATGCTTTTAAATTTATCGAGATCGATAAATAGCAGGACAAGAAGTGTCTGCTCTTCCTTAAGGCGATCGATTTCTCTTTCAAGGTGTTCGATGCAATAGCGGCGGTTGGCCAGGCCGGTGAGTGCATCGTGCATAGCCAGATCGCGGGCGGTGCCCAGAATCTGTTCAAACCGATTGGCAATCAAATGGATGTCTACTCGTTGGCGACCAGCGGGTTCGCTGCCGGATGTGGTCGACCCCTCGATCGGTTGGCTTGCGTGTGGCGAGGCATGGTGGCGCCGATCCTTCTGCAGCATCCCCCTGAAGATGAAGTTGCTGCTAGGGGGTGGGCTGGCAGGGCTGTGATCTGCTGAAGGGAGCGACTTGGGGGCTTTGAAATCAAGGATTTCAATCAGTGCACGGTGACTTCGGCGGATGCGTTGGGTGGCCCAGCGTTCCTTCTTGCGCAGCAGCAATCTCTGTCGGCGCTCGGCCAGTTTCCAGCTGAAGCGCATGGCCAGGGCGATCAGTCCCCCGCCGGTTAGCAGCAGCAGCAGATGGTTTAGTTCCCTGCGCTGCTCTGCCTGGCTATTGGCGGGTTTGACGCCCATCAGTCGCCCGTCCTCGCCGAAGGTCTTGGGTTTAAGCGCAGCCAAGGGCTCCCCCGTGGCGATGACTCCAGCTGGGGGGATGGGCTGCAGCTGAACCTGGATGCGGTTGAGCTCCTCCTTCAAGTGGGTGCCGAACTGGGGTTCGACCAGCGGGTTGAGGAAAATGAGGGTCGCTGTTGTGGAACGGCTGTTGTCGCTGGTGCCGATCGTGGTGGCGAAGCCGACGTAGAGTTTGTTGGTCTCGTCTGAGCAGATCACCCGGATGCCGGCGAGGCCCAGTTGGCGGCGGGTGCGGGCGGTGGAGTCCAGGCAGCGCACCAGCCGTTGATCAGGGGGCCGGTTCGGGCTGCTCAGGCCCACCTGAAGGGCCCGGCGTTGGGCTTGGGCGTCGTAGATCGCCATGGCGGCCCCTTGATCAAAGAGGCTGCTGGTGGCCAGGTTTTGGGAGGGGAAGGAGGGGTTCTTGCCCTCGATGAAGGCATAGCTGTCATCCCACCAGCCCCAGTCGCTTGCAATTCGCTGGGCGTCGCGGAATTCGGCTTCGAGTTTTTCCAGGGCGATCGTCTGGTTGGTGACGCTTCGGCCCTTGGTCAGCTGAATCCTCCGGACCGCTTCAATCCCAACCAGGATGACTATCAAAAACAGGATCAGGGCCGACCGTGAATGGCCACGCTTGATCCAGCTGATGCGCTCTTCTTTGGCCCATGAGCGCCACAGCATTCGCGCGGACTGGCGCCTTACCCCCGCATAAGGCTGAGAGAGCTCGTTGGTTGTGCCGACCGTCACTGGGCCGCCTTTTCCCTCTCTAGTCACCTTAGTCAGGCAGGCTCCAGGGATTGAGCCCCAGATCGGCGCCGATGCGGTGGGCGCAGGCAAAGCCACTGAAGGCCACCGCATTGAGGCCCTGACCTGGGAAACAGGAATCCCCCACCGCATATAAGCCGGTGAGGCCGGTGCGGTTGAAGGGCATCGGCAGCAGCCCCGGCAGGCGCAGGGCTGGGATTGGGCCGTAGCTGCCGCCCATGCGGCCCAGGAAGCGCCGGTGGCTGCGCGGCGTGCCGACTTCGCGGTGACGGATAGCCCCCTTCAGGCCGGGCAGGATCACTTCGAGTCGGCCGATCAGCCGGTCGGCATCCGCCTGTTTTTTGGCGCGATAGGCAGCTGGCGTGAGCCCCTGCCAGTGCTCCATGGAGCTGGGGGTGAAGGCATGCACGATGTGGCGCTCTGCCGGGGCCAGCTCCGGATCCAGCAGGGTCGGCATCGATACGAACACCACCCCCTGCTCGGCCTCCATCTCCTCCCAGTGCTCCAGCAGCAGGTGGTGGCAGTGGTAACCCTTGGGCACGATCTGGGCATCGATGCCCAGGTGCAGGGAGAGAAAGGAGGGGGAGGGCTTGTAGCGGCGTCGCCAGGTGGTTTCGGCCTTGGGGGTGTGGGCGGCATCTACCAGAGCGCCAAAGGTGTCCCAGCGGGTGGCGTTGCTCACTACGCGGCGGGCCCGCAGCTCTTCACCACTTGCCAGCTTCACCCCCACCGCAGTGTTGTTCTCCAGCAGCACCTTGGTGACACGCGCCTTGTAGCGAATCGCGCCGCCATGGTTCTCCAATCCCGCTACCAACTTTTCCGCGATCACGCCAACGCCCCCTTTGGGGTAATTGATGCCGCCGGCATGACGATCGGAGAACACCATGCCCGCATTGATCATTGGCGTGAGATCGGCCGGCATCACGCTCCAGCAGAAACACTCCATGTCAATGAACTTGAGCAGGGCCGGATCGCTGATGTGCTGCCGCGCCACATCGCCCACGTTCACCGGCAGCCAGCGGGCCAGGCCCAGGCAGGCCAAGGGTGCTTTGAAGAACACCTTGGCTAGGTAGGCCGGATCCTCCAGAGACAGCAGCGGCATCGCATCGAGGCAGCGGAACACCTGCCAGCAGGCGTCGTAGAAGGCGCGGATGCCCTTGGCCTCGTGGGGGAACAGGGCACTAAGATCACTGAGAAAGTGCTCGTAATCCCTGTCCACAGCCACGTTGAGTCCGCCGGGCAGGTGGTATTCGAGCTGTGCTGGATCGGGGATGGTGTCGCAGTGCTGGCCCACATCGGCCAGGGCCCGGGTGAGCAGGTTGGTGTGCCCCTGCTCGCCGAAGCCGAAGATCATCGAGGCGCCCACGTCGAATGTGTAGCCATCACGCCTGAAACTGCCGCCGGAGCCTCCCGGGATGAGGTATCTCTCCAGCACCAGCACTTTCGCCCCCTTGGCAGCCAGCTGGGAAGCGGTGACCAGGCCGCCGATGCCGGCACCGATCACGATCACATCCCAGATGGGGGCAGGGTTGCTGGTCAACGTTGGGCTGGAGATGCTGAAGCGACCTTAGGCAGCGGCGCTGTCGTCGTGCAGTTGTAGGGGCCGAGTGAAAGGCTCAAGATCCGCTAGGGACCGGTCGCGGTAGGCGCCGTAGCGGGCCCGTTTCTCGCGGACGCGTTCGGCTAGCTCGGGCAGTAAGCCGAAGTTGGGCGGCATGGGCTGGAACTTCTTGCTGGGCGCTTCGGCGATGAAGTGACTGAGGGCGCCCAGCATCGTGGTTTTTGGCAGGCTCAGGGGTTCCAGGCCCAGGGCCAGTCTGGCGGCGTTGGTGCCAGCCAGCCAGCCACCAGCTACCGCGGCTGCGTAGCCCTCGGTGCCGGTGATCTGGCCCGCGGCCAGCAGGCTGGGGCGCTGGCGGAACTGCAAGGTGGCATCGAGCAGCTGGGGCGATTCCAGGAAGGTGTTGCGGTGCATCACACCAAAGCGCACAAACTCGGCGTTCTCCAGGCCCGGGATCAGCCGCAATACCCGTTTCTGCTCGCCCCATTTCAGGTTGGTCTGGAAGCCCACCAGGTTCCAAAGGCGGCCGTCCTTGTCTTCCTGGCGCAGCTGCACCACCGCGTAGGCCCGCTTGGCGCGGCGCACATCGCGATCATTGAGATCGCCCCAGCGGGGATCCCAGAGGCCAATTGGCTTGAGCGGGCCATAGCGCATCGTGTCTTCGCCGCGGCGGGCCAGCTCCTCGATGGGGAGACAGCCCTCGAAGAAGTGAGCGCTCTCCTTTTCAAAGTCCTTTAGCTCGGCCTGCTCGGCAATTAGCAGCTCCTGCCGAAAAGCAAGAAATTGCTCCCGGTCCATGGGGCAGTTGATGTAGTCGGCATCGCCCTTGTCGTAGCGGGAAGCGCGAAAGGCCACGCCCAGGTCGATGCTCTCGCCTTCGACGATCGGGCTGGCCGCATCGAAGAAGTGGCAGTCGGCCCGGCCCGTGAATTCCCGCAGCTGCTCCGCCAGGGGCTCGCTAGTGAGCGGACCGGTGGCCAGCACGGCGATCTCACCGGGGCCGGGCAGCTCGGTGTGCTCCCGCCGCTCCACCGTCACCAACGGGTGCTGCTCGAGGGCGGCGGTGAGGGCGGCGCTGTAGCGGCCGCGATCTACTGCCAGGGCTCCGCCTGCAGGCACGGCGTGGGCGTCAGCCGTGCGAATCACCATCGAACCCAGGCGCCGCAATTCCTCTTGAAGTAGGCCTGCGGCCCGATCGCTACTTAGGGCGCCGAAGCTGTTGCTGCATACAAGTTCGCCAAATTCAGAGCTGTGGTGGGCTGGGCTGCGGCGCACTGGCCGCATTTCCACCAACCGCACCTCCAGCCCAGCTTGAGCGATTTGCCAGGCGGCTTCCGTACCCGCCAGGCCAGCACCGATAACGAGCAGCTCAGAGCTCAAATGCTCAGGCGCGGGCGCGCTTCAGCAGCAATTGCAGCTGTCCTACGGCGGCACGACCGATATGGAAGACGGCCCAGCTCGCGGCGAGCAGGATCGGAGCAACCACCAAAATCAGCCGACCGTCCATGGGAAGTCAAACGAGATCTAAGGATCTTACGGACTGAACCTCAGGATTCGCCTGTCTAGACCCGGATATGTCGTCATCCGTTCGCTTGGGCATGGGACTGGGCATGGGCATCGGCGAGTTGGCGGTAGCGGCGGGCGTGCTGGCGCTGCTCGGCCCGGGCCTCAGCCGTGAGCTCTCGTTTCACCTGGGCCGGGGATCCCATGACCAGGACTCCAGCGGGTACGTCGCGAGTCACTACCGATCCGGCGGCCACCAGGGCCTCCTCTCCCACGGTGACGCCATTGAGCACGATGGCGCCGATGCCGATCAGGCAGCCGTCTTTAAGGGTGGCGCCATGCACCACAGCCCGATGGCCGATGGTCACATCGGAGCCGATGGTCACAGGCTGGTCGGGGTCGCCATGCAGCACTGCTCCGTCTTGCACGTTGCTGCCCTCACCCACCACGATTGAACTGAGGTCGCCGCGGGCGACGGCAGTGGGCCAGAGACTTGCTCCTACCGCTAGCTGCACATCGCCGATTACCACGGCCGTTTCGGCCACCCAGGCCTCGGCGTGGATTTGGGGTTTGGGCCAGGGAAAGACGCTCATCCGCTGTGGCCAGTTGTTAGGCCATTCTCACGGTTGCCTCGCTCCCCTTGGAGGAGGTCGCCCCTGGGTGATACGTTCGTAAGTGCCTTAGGGCGCGGGTCGCTAGCTCAGCGGTAGAGCACTCGGCTTTTAACCGATTGGTCCTGAGTTCGAATCTCAGGCGACCCATTCTTGATCTGGGCCTGCATTCAGGGTCAGAAACATATTTTCTTGATGCTTACAGTCATAACAAGCGCCCCTAGGTCAAGCGCCCCTAGGTGAAACTGAATCCTCCAAAGCTCTGAGCTGCGTGAGGGCCCTGGTTGATCGATGGCAATGGCAAGAGCTAAAAGTTTATAATTAATGGGCGACATTAGTCATTGCCTGAGTTACTATGGCTTTACTGGACGGCCAACCCCTGTTTTAGCCAAAGTTGACGCAAATTGATGTTCATTCTGGTAAGTGATGAGCATTCCTGCGCGCAGCTACTGCGTCGTTTCTATACATTAAAGATGAGGCTTTTCAGGAGTCTTTGAGGCCGGCTAACCTGGCTTAAAGTAGTTGCAAATGCAACCCTTGAGCCCTACGGAGTGGGGTTACCCCGATTGGTTGGACAGTGATCAGGGCCACGTAGTGGAGAGTGTGCGGGCAGAGATGAACTGCTGCTTGTGATCTTTCCACCACGCGTTATCTCAGCAGCATCCCTTGGCCGACATTCTGCGGCTGATCTTGTGGTCCTCCAGCAATTGCCGGTATTTTGTCGGCATGTAGTGGCTGCCTTGATCGGTATGGATCAGGCCTCCATGGTGGCGGCCATATCTGGCTGACTACCTGTCGGCCAGAACCCACGATGGTTGCTGGCTTTTAATCCTCGCCTGATTCGCCCGATGATAAGTTTTAGTGGATTTTAGTGCTATATTTAGCTGCTAGATTTGAAGTGCTTGAATAGTCGCATTGCCGTGAGAAGTATGCCAAAAATACCCGCAGCTGCTTGTCAATTTAATGCTGCAGGGGGCTGCGCAACGCGGCACTAAGTAAGCATATGTGCTGATTTAATTTTAAAGTTGAGTCTTCTGGAGGAGTATGGCCGCAGTTGCTTCTCTGGTCTCCATGGCTGATTGCTTGAGTGATTATCAACAGGCGAATGGTGGCATTCCACTGCTGCGTGAAGGGGAGGGGGTTGAGCTTGGGCGAATGAATAGAAAATGGCGAGACTTTGACAACATCGCGAGTGTCAAACAGCGAAGGGGGCGCCGTGCTTTCGTCCGGATAATGAATTGTAACCTTAGGCTCATTGTTAGTGTTGTCAAGCAATATGGATTTCGAATTAGGGGTAACCAAGTTGGCAAGATTGATCTTGTTCAGGCAGGTAATTTGGGCCTTATGCGAGCCGTGGAAAGATTTGATCCGACCAGGGGCTATCGCTTTTCTACCTATAGATGTTGAGGGATTAAGCAATCTACGATTAGGCTTATTCAGGGCAATGATAGATTCAGCAATGCCTGAGATTGCTTTCTCCTGACGAGCAAGAAGTGATTAGCCACCGATCTTGTATTGAAAAGCGAATGGCTTTTGTCGATATTGCAAAATCAACGGGTAATGCAAAGCAACATATTCAGTCTGTAGAGTGGCGAGAACCTAATAAGCTAAGGAGGGCAATTGAGTGAGCCCTGTACCTTGCATAAGCTGCTTGGCTGGAATTGCCGCATGCTCTACGGTCGTCGAGAAAATCCATTAGACACGGAATCACCGTTAAGCATCAACTTTTTACTGGCCAACCCATCCACTATATTTTCTCGGACGTGTATGCCTATCAGATCTCTCTGATCCTTTAAAGCATCTTCAAGTAGGAATGCACAAAGGTTGGAAACAGAGCGGCCCTCTTCGTCTGATCTTTTTATCAAAGCCTCGTGTACATTGTAGCTTAATGTAATTGAGATCCTGCGTGGTTGGCGCTGAAGAATTCGTAGTTTATCGTTCATTGCAGTACTTTATCGATCTGGGGGCAAAATTAAGCAGAAGCCGCACTCTTGCGAGTGGTGAAATGATCATATTCGTTTATCACTGGAAGAATCTGCACTTATTTGGAGTATTTAAGCTACCCATAGCCTCAAGTTTGTGCGGATTTTTGTAATCTGCTGCAGGGTGTGAGGCACAGCGCCGCAGTTTTTCCCATGTTAGCTCTTAGTCAAAAATCGCTAAGTACACAAGAGGCCAGTAATCTAGCTATAGTATCTGACCAATGCACTGGTACGCGCAACTTTCGGTAGTCAATTGCTACAGCCAGCGCTCGAGACACGACCTCTTCGTTGCCGGCGAGGCGCCGTGGATATAGGAGGCTCGACGAAGAAGTATGCGAACTTACATGATGGCCGCCTAGGACTCTATAGGCACGGTTATGCTTTTGCTGATCCTTCTTCGTTGAATGCTCTGCTGTGATTTAATCAATACTCGGTCACGCGAAGTTATTGCCTGCCAAAACGTATCCCGCGGATGGAGTCAATTAATCCCATTACATTGAGAATCCATGGGGCGACCACGGCGACCGTAGTCATGTTCAAGATGCGCTTCGTCTTTCAGTCCATCTGAATGTAGTTATTGATGGGCCATGGCAGTGCTCCAGCAGCAATGAGGGTGATGACAAGTGATGCGAGAAATGCCGCGTGATTTCTCCTTTGCCGGTTTAAAACTTGTGTTGTGGTTTGAAGTATTGGCTAAAATTGTCTTGGTGCCTGGATGCTCATCCAGGCTGGACATCTTCCCCTGTCAAGTCATGTGGTTGCACATTAAAACTGCTCGTTTTTTCTATGATGCTCATCAAATTGCTGGGATTCAGCTTTATCAGCGGATCGGCAGCAGATGTGTGATCAGCCCTCTTTTGAATACCCACTAATCGAGCAGCCACAGCAACCTTGTACGAGCTGCCTCAGCAGACCCGCAAGGTTGTATCAACCCGTAGATCACGCCTCCCAAGGCCCCTCAGCGGGTATTGAATCGCCTTCCCTTCCACTAAACATGCCCTTGCTCGAGCTTGAAGATCGCGAGGATGAACACCCCTAGAAAGAACAGCACCGGAATCGGAAAGATCAGGTTGATCCAATGGAAGCGCCCTACCCGGCGGCTGAGCAGCAGCAACTGCACGGCAAAGGCGCCATAGATCAATGCATTTGGGCCGATCGCGTGGGTCCCCACCAGAGGCCAGCCCAGCAAGGCGCCAGGCAGACACCAGGCGGCCCAGAAGAGGCCCGAAAGCCACAGCAGCATCGCCAGCATCCAGGGCCAGCGAACTTCTCCGGCGGCGGTCGTATTGAAGCCGACCACCATGTCGGCCAACCCGCCGGGATACATGCGATATGCGATCGAATCGCTGCCGAGCCAGGCGCTCACGGGCAGGCCGAGCTGCTCGTAGCGATGGGCTAGGAACCAATCCTCCACCACTTTGTCAGCCACTGCCACATGGCCGCCGGCGCGCTGATAGTCGGCCCGACTGCTCACCATCGCCGGCCCGAAGGCGACTCCACAGCTCGGCCCCAGCCTTACCGCCATCAGCCCCACCAGGTTGAAGAGCAGAGAGAGCTGCTCATAAGGCTTCTCTGAGCGGTGATAGGGCTGTACCGAGACCAGTCCTCCTTGCTGCTCGTGTTGGGCGAGCAGCCGCTGCAGGAACCGTGGGGCAGGTTCGGTGTCGGCGTCGAGAAAAATCAAAACATCCCCCCGGCTGGCCTGCACACCGTGGTGAAGAGCCCAGGTCTTGCCGCACCAGCCTTCGGGAAGAGGAGGTGGCTGAATCACCTTGATCGCAAGCGTGTCAGCGCCCTGGCGGGCGATGGTGGCGGTACCGTCGCTGGAGTCATTTCGATCACGATCACTTCAGCGGGCCTGAGAACCTGGTTGCTGAGGGCCGCCAGTAGATTTGGCAGGGTTGCTGCCTCGTTTCGGGCAGGTATCAACACGGACACCGTTCGCTGGTGCAGCGGCATGCAGGCCGGAAGGGACGGCAGACTCAAGGCCAGAATCCAGCGCACCAGCAGCGACACCTCCAGCCAGCCAATTAACGCTCAGTTGCCTGAGGAGAATTTTCACCTTAGGGAGAGGGACTGGAACTATCAACCATTACCTCGGATTTGCAGCAGAATGACTTGGGCGTGTCTATCTGCTTGAGGAGCAGCACCTCTTAACCTTCTCGTCCCGCTCCTATGAGCTGATGAGGTCGGTTCTGCTTAGATAGGATGGCGGAAACTAAATCAGCTACCACCGATGGATGGGAAATTATTTGTTGGTGGCTTGCTTTTGATCTTTCTATTTTTGTACGTAGGGGTTTACCTGTTAACCAGAGGCCTGACCCCGCCGGTATAGATTCACATTCGCCATCTTGTAAATGGCTTATGCCGTCAAGCTTGTCAACTGCAAGTATTTGATTCTTTGGCCGGTGCGGCGTTTACCCCATCGCCCACCAAGGCGGCGCCGCATTTCCCCCGATGCTGCAGGCCTTAATAGCTATTTGTGGCCTGGTGCTGCACAGTTTGGTGTACGTTGTGCGTCCTTGACCTTATCCGGAGGGGCGTGCAGCTCCACATGCTCTTGCTCGTTGGCATCGTTGCGGGCCACAATTGCAATGGCGGGCTCGCTGGCACTGAGGTTTACCGGCATGTGGATGACGCCTGCCGGGATGAATAGAAAGTCGCCCGTTTGGTTGATCACTGACCTCTCCAAGCAAGGGCCGTAAAAGGTTTTAACGCGGCCTGCCAGCAGAAATATCGCTGATTCCGATCCCACATGGCGATGCGCTGCTGCCTGCCCACCAGGGGGAATCACCACCCTGTTCATCGACAGGCCACGGGCACCGCTGTTGGCGCCGGAAATGCCCACAAACTGCTTTAGTTTTTGCTTGTTGGTGCTGGTTGTTAGCGGCCGCACGGTGACGATCTCGTCCGCCGCCTTGTTGAGATTCCCTTTGGGGGCCGAGGCTGCTGGCACCGTGATGGGGCTGCCCTTCGGCGCCACGTAAACCACCACGACCACCGCTGGCTCAGGACCCAGGCTTACGCCTCGATGCATTTTGTTTACCGTTTCGATTAGGGCCTGGCCTGGTTGCAGGGATTGGCTGGCGCCGTCGTCGCTTTCGACTCGCAAGCTTCCCTGCAGCAACACGCCGGCATTGATCACCGGATGGAGATGGCGGGGCAGGGTTACTCCGGCAGGCACAGTGACGCGCAGCACTGTTACTTCGGCTTGGATATCGTTGAGCTTGGGTAGTAGGTCCCCATTCCAGGAGCGATCGCTGCGGATCAGGGTTTCTACCTTCACGCCCAGGGCAGCAGCGCTTGGGCCGTCATCGGCGCGCGCATTTCCCATGCCCGTGCCAGTAGCCCAGGCCGCCAAGAACGCCAGGGCCAGCAGCCCCAGCCTGGATTGTCTCTTCAAGGGTGCCGAACTAGCTGATTGAAATCTTGGCTCCTATCCAGACTCAGATGTGAAGCGGCCTTCATGAAGTCTGATTGCCGCGGGTGAAGAGCCATTGCGGCAGCGGTATGGATGGTTGCCTTTTTGGTTTGGCGGAGAGATCGTGTGGACATCGGGATTCGGAGGCTCCACTGATGGAAGACACCCCCCCTGAGCATTTGCCAGGAGTGCTCTGACGATCCGGCCCCTGCTCCAACACTCTCGACGGATCTCTGACGTCTCTTGGCTGAAAAGCCTCCACTGCGCCGCCTTAGGTGCCCCGGATTAATCGAGACGTCCCACTGGTCACCTGGCCCCAGGTGCTTGCGTCAGCAGCTCCGCAGTACAACTTAAGACACCCAGATCTCATGATCTGATTGCTATCTAACTTGCGCCCAGCCGAGCCCCACCCATCCGGGCAGGCACCACAGCTGGGTCAACAGAAGCCCGGGGCACGCGCTCCGGGCTTCCTAGTTTTTATGCCGCTTGGGAAAAGGCCATGACGGCGCCACCAGAGACTGATCAGCAGTCGATTGAGCGCCGGGCCCAAGAGCTGCTGGCCCAGCTCAGCGTTGCCGAGAAGCTTGCCCTGCTGGAGGGCAATACCGACTTCTGGCCCGGCATGGTTGACATTGCCACCCGCGACGCCTCCCACCTGCACCCCTGGCCAGCGGGAGTGTTGCCGCGCCTGGGGCTAGCCGGACTGCAGTTCGTTGATGGCCCGCGGGGGGTGGTGCTCCAGGGCGGGGCGACTACCTTCCCCGCTCCGATTGCTCGCGGTGCCTGCTGGGACGTGGATCTGGAGGAGCGGATCGGCGTGGCCATGGCCCGCGAGGCTCGCAGTTTTGGGGCCAACTGGCTGGCGGCGGTGTGCGTCAATCTGCTGCGCCACCCCGGCTGGGGCCGGGCCCAGGAAACCTATGGCGAAGATCCGGTGCTGCTCGGCTGCCTGGGGGCGGCAATGACCCGCGGCATCCAGCGCCACGCCGTGGCCTGCGTCAAGCATTTAGCCCTTAACTCGATCGACAGCTCCCGCTTCCTGGTGGACGTGCAGGTGAGTGAACGGGTGCTGCACGAGCTTGACCTGCCCCACTTCCGCGCATGCGTAGAGGCCGGGGCTGGCTCGCTGATGGGCGCCTACAACCAGGTGAATGGCGAGTGGTGCGGCCAGCACCCCGTGCTGCTCAACGAAATCCTCAAGCAGCGCTGGGGATTCAGGGGCTTCGTGGTGACCGATTTCATCTTCGGGATGCGCGATGGCGTTGCCGCGGTGCGGGCCGGCCAGGACTTGGAAATGCCCTTCCGCCGCCTCGGAGATGCGGGTGAGGCCAAACCGCAGCGGTAGTTCGGGGATTAAAAGCGGTTGGCGCTGGTTGCCCAGGCAGAGCTTAAGCGCATTGCAAACAGCGGGGCTGTCGAGCAGCCCGTGCACCAGCACTAGGGGGGTTGCATCGGCGATGGGACCACCATCCGATTTGCATACTCAATCTGACCTTTCCACCACGGTGCTGCGGCCCAGCAGCAGATCCCGCGCCCCGTTTACCCGTTGCATCGTGTCGTGACTGCCACCGCGGTCTGGGTGGTGTTCGGCGGCGGCGCTCTTCCAAGCTCGGTTGACTTCGTCGGCGCCGATGCGCCCGGCAAGGGGCAGGTGTAATCGCTGACGCGCCACGATCGCATCAAGATCGGGATGCTTACCCAGAGGGCCCCAGTCGGCTTTGCTCAGCGCAGGGCTGCGCTTTTTGCCCCCTTTGCGTCGTGACTTGCTCTGGCCCGATCCACCGAATCCCCGCTGGGACTGGCTTGTCTCTTCAGCCGCCCCATGGGCTGCCTTGGGCGATCGGGTCGGTACCAGACCGGTCAAATTGGCTTGCATGGTCTGGGGCATCAGCTCTGCCGCGATATATCCACTGTCCTCCATGGCCGGCAAGCCCCGTGGTGGCCTAGGCGACGCTCATGGCTGGCTAAGGGCGAGATCTTTGTGCCTTGCGCTTCTGGAGCGGCTTTTGATAAGGCTGCCGGGACCTCGGCCTATCTAGTGTCAGATGGGTCTAAACTTAAGAAGAGGTGAGGCGCGCTTGCCGCGATCGGTCATCTCTGGCCTGCGTAGTGGGGGTTTTATGGGATCGGCGACCAGATTTCGCCTGCGAAACAGGCCTCTCGCTGGGTTCATCAACCTCCGCGAGGGTCAGCGTTGGCCAGTGGAGCAACCCATGGAGGGCTGGTTGCGGTGGGAGTGCAGGGTGCTGCCTGTAATTCCTGTGAAAATCGCCAACTTCAGTGCTGGTGGCGTGGCGATATGGGTTGATCCACAGCTTGATTTGTATCCCGGCGGCCATGGCGTACTTATCACCCAGGCCCATGGCCGTGGCTGTGGCTACAGGCCGGTTAAGGGCTGCTGGCAAGTCAAGGGTGCCAATCGTTCTTTGGTGGGCCTTGCCTTCGAGCGCTGAGGCTGGCTTTCAGTTTTCAAGTATTCGCTGAATCCGGTTGGATTGGGACCCGGCTAAGCGCCCCTGGCCATCGGGGCTAAGACTGGTTCTTGGCAGCTGGCGAATCGGTTTTACCTCTTTTACCCGTAAGGCGTAAACGTGTAGGCCGATGGCCACCACGACCAGCAGCATCAGGCTGAAAGCTGTGCGGTGGCTGCCGTCGCTGCTTTGCATCGCCTGGGGTGCGGAATTGCTGATGATCCCAGTCTCTCAGGAGCAAGAGATGTGAAGACCTCCCCGATCCCAATCCAGGGCCAGCCAGCGCTCCTAGGATTTGCTTAAGAATTGAACGGTGCAGAATTCGATGCGTGTGCCATCCCTGCTGGCTCTGGCGGCCCTTGTGGGCTTTGTGATCGTGGAGTTGGTGCTCTGACCGGCAGCCAAGAACACCGCTTTAAACAGTCAGGGCTTCTAGGGTCCGCTTTTACTGCGCCCCTGACCTGTGCAGGCACCCATGCTCCACTCCCTAGCCTTTCTGTTGACCAGGGGCCAGGAGTTGCCCGAAGAGGGCGTTGATTGGCAGGCTCTGGTTGCGGCCCAAGGCCACCAGGGTCCTGATCTCGGCCGGGGTCTGAGGCTGTTTCGGATGCCAGATCAATGGCAGGGCAGCCTCGATGAGTTGGTGGCTAGTGGCTGCGCCACCATCGCCGGTGAAGATCCCCTCGGCTCAGCGCCAGAGCGGCGTTCCCTGATCTGCGATGCCGTGGTGACGCAGTTTGACGTGCCCTCCCTGTGGATCGGCGTCTACGCCGTTAGGGGCCCCGCCGAAGGCTCTTGGCTGCAAGTGCAGCAGGTGGAGCTGCTGGATCGCTTTCCCCTGGCTGAGGCAGCCAATGAGACCTGCTGGTTTTATCCCACCGATAACGGCTCCTACTTGTGTTGGGAAAATCAGACTGGCCTGACCCTCGCTCCGGGATGGTTGCCAGAGCAGGGGGGGCAGGAGCTTCCTATCGCCTATGACCGCGGCGAGGTGCACGTGCTCTGGTCGCTGATGGCCGATGACCAGGCACTTACTTGTGTGGGCCTCACCTATCAGCGCCGGCGTATCGAATGGCCGTTGCTTGAGCGCAGCCCCGCACCCAGTGCCACCTGGACCTGCTTTGAGGTCGACACCATGGCCGACCCCAGTTACGTAGAACGCGCTCGCATCAGCGTTTTTCCGCAGTGAGCGGGCGCAGCCGCCTTGCTCAACGCACGAACAGCATCTCCTGGTAGGTGGGTAGGGGCCAGAGGTTGTCGTCGACCAGGGCCTCCAGGCCGTCAACCGCCACGCGCAAGTCGGCCATCAACGGCACCAGGGTGTCGGCGGAGTAGCGCATGTGGGCTTCGGTGCCGTGGGGGGGATGGTCGATGGCGCTTTGCAGTTGGCCGCTGATGTCCATCAACGACTGGCACAGTCCAGCCACCTCCTTGGAGGTTTCCGGCGATACCTGGATGCCTAGTGAACTCTGCAGTTGCAGGGATTCAGCTAGTTCGCCGAGGTAGCGGATCGCTGCCGGGTACACCTGGGTGCGGGCGATCTGGACGGCCAGCTTCGCTTCCACATCGATCGCCAGGATGTACTGCTCGGCGTAAACCTCGAAGCGGCTCTGCAGCTCGACAGCCGAGAGCACGCCGGTGCGCTCGAACAGCTCGCGCATTGATTGGCGCTCCAACACCGGCAGGGCATCGGCGGTAGTGCGCAGGTTTTCCAGGCCCCGCTCCTCCACTGCCATGCGGTGCCACTCATCGGAATAGCCGTTGCCGCCAAACACGACGGCGCCATGCTGTTCGATCAGGGTCTTGAGCACGGCCAGAGCCCCTTCCTCAAGGCCGTAGCCACTTCCCAGCTTTGCCTCCAGCTCGCTGGAGATCCAGGCGAGGGAATCGGCCAGGATGGTGTTAAGGGCCACAAGCGGGCCAGCCACCGATTGGTTGGAGCCGACGGCGCGAAACTCGAAGCGGTTGCCCGTGAAGGCAAAGGGTGAGGTGCGGTTGCGATCACCGGCGTCCTTGTCGAATTCGGGCAAGGTATCCACCCCGAAGTCCATCACGCCGCCGAGGGCCGAGCCGGAGAGTCGGCCCTCGCGGATCTGGTTGAACACATCCTCCAGCTGGCTGCCCAGATACACCGAGATGATTGCCGGGGGTGCTTCGTTGGCTCCGAGGCGGTGGTCGTTGCTGGCGGTGGCGATCACGGCCCGCAGCAGGGGGCCGTACATATGCACGCCGCGGATCACCGCTCCGCAGAACATCAGAAACTGCAGGTTTTTATGGGGCGTCTTGCCCGGATCGAGCAGGTTCCCCTGGGTGGCGTTGCCGATCGACCAGTTGACGTGCTTGCCAGAGCCGTTGATGCCAGCGAAGGGCTTCTCGTGCAGCAGGCAGGCCAGACCATGTTTCTTCGCTGTGCTGCGCAGCAGGGTCATGGTGAGCTGCTGGTGGTCGGTAGCCACGTTGGCGGCCTCGAAGAAAGGCGCAATCTCAAACTGCGATGGAGCCACCTCGTTGTGGCGGGTTTTGGCCGGAATCCCCAGGCGGTACATCTGCCGCTCCACCTCCTGCATGAACACCTGCACCCGCTCCGGGATGGCGCCGAAGTAGTGGTCGTCAAACTGTTGGCCCTTGGCGGAGGGGCGACCGAACAGGGTGCGGCCGGCCAACAGCAGGTCTGGCCGCAGGGGCACGTAGGCGCTGTCGATCAGGAAGTACTCCTGCTCGGCGCCGCAGCTGGAGTTGACCGGGGCAATGGTGGTTTCCCCCAGCAGGCTGAGCAGCCTGTGGGCCTGTTTGTTTACGGCTGCGATCGAGCGCAGCAGGGGGGTTTTTTTGTCGAGGGCCTCGCCGGTCCACGAGACGAAGACGGTGGGGATGCAGAGGGTGACACCGTTGGGCGTCTCCATCAGCCAGGCGGGGCTGGTGATATCCCAGGCGGTGTAGCCGCGAGCTTCAAAGGTGGAGCGGATACCGCCATTGGGAAAGGAGGAGCCGTCGGGCTCGCCCTGCACCAGCACCTTGCCGGTGAATTCGGTGAAGACCGTGCCGTCGCCCTGGGGTGAGATGAAGCCGTCGTGCTTCTCTGCAGTGGAGTTGGTGAGCGGATAAAAAACGTGGGAGTAATACAGGGCACCTCGGGCGGTGGCCCACTCCTTCATCGCCTGGGCTACAACGTTTGCCACCGACACGTCGAGCTTGCTGCCCTCCTTGATGGTGCGCTGCACCGATTTGAAGATCTCCTTCGGCAGCGCCGCCTTCATCTTGTCGAGGGTGAATACGTCGCTAGCCCAGAGCTCATCGAGGGGCTGAATTGGAGCGGTAGGGGCGGCGGGGCGGCTGAGAATCTTTTCGAGGGCTTGAAGGCGTGGTTGGGAGGGCATGGGGAGTTCGCCACTGAACGTCAATTCACCTACACAAAGCTGTTCCCCCCTTCAAACTTTGCTGCGGTTGATACCAGCGGCGCGATTGGGCCTGGCTTGGCGTGTGCGGTAACCGTGACCACGCTGCTGCGAATTTGAGTCGCCAGCCCCAGACTTTCGCTTTGAAGTAGTCAGGGATGGCCTCAGCCGATAGCCAGGCTCTGAAGGAGTCGATGCAAGGGCATCTCTTCTTCAGTCAGGCCAAGTCCAGCTCCCTGGCCACCAGCCATGACCATTACCGCTGCCTGGCTTTGGCGGTGCGTGATCGCTTGCTCAAAAACTGGGTCGACACCGCCGACACTTACACCCGCGAGCATGTCCGCACGGCCACCTACCTGTCGGCGGAATACCTACTGGGCCCGCACCTGGAAAACAACCTGGTGAATCTGGGTTTGGTGGAGGCAGCCCGGGAGGCCTGCGCCAGCTTGGGCTTGAGCCTTGAGGAGCTGATCGCCGAGGAGCCCGAACCCGGTCTTGGTAATGGTGGCTTAGGGCGACTGGCCGCCTGCTTCCAGGAGTCGATGGCGACGCTGGAGCTGCCAGCGATCGGCTACGGCATCCGCTACGAGTTCGGCATCTTCCGCCAGCAGATCACCCCCCACGGCCAGGTGGAGAGCACCGATCCCTGGCTGGCCCATGGCAATCCCTGGGAGGTGATCCGGCCGGAGTGGAGCTATCCGGTGCAGATAGGTGAACAAACCGTGATCGGCGTCGCCTACGACACCCCAATCCTGGGCTATGGCGTAAACACCGCCAATACCCTGCGGCTCTGGTCGGCGGTGGCTCCCGAGGCCTTCGACTTCGCTTCCTTTAACGCCGGCGATTACACCAGGGCGGTGCTGCGCAAAATGCAGGCGGAGACCCTTTCAAAGGTCCTCTACCCCAACGACGAGCTGGACCAGGGCAAGCGACTGCGTCTCTCCCAGCAGATCTTCTTCGTCAGCTGCTCCCTGCAGGACATGTTCCGCATCCTGCGGGGCCAGGGGCTGGAGGTTACCGACTTCCACCGCAAGTTTGCGCTGCAGCTGAACGACACCCATCCAGCCATCGCCGTGGCTGAGTTGATGCGGCTGCTGATGGACGAGTACGGCATCGATTGGGATACCGCTTGGTCGATCACCACCGCCAGCATCAGTTACACCAATCACACCCTGCTGCCCGAGGCCCTGGAAACCTGGGGCGTGGAGCTGTTTGAGCAGTTGCTGCCCCGCCAGCTCGAGATCATCTACGAGATCAACACCCGCTTCCTGCGCATGGCCCGGATTCGCTATCCCGGCGATTCCCAAATCCTGCAGCGCATTTCCTTAATTGAGGAGGGCCCGCAGCGCCGGGTGCGCATGGCCCACTTGGCGGTGGTGGGCAGCCACCACGTCAACGGCGTGGCCGAGCTGCACAGCACCTTGCTTAAGCAGCACCTGTTTGCTGATCTGGCCCGGATCTGGCCGGAGCGGTTCACCAATGTCACCAACGGCGTCACACCGCGGCGCTGGCTGGCGGTGGCTAACCCACCGCTGGCGGCCCTGCTCGATGAGGCGATCGGCGATCGCTGGCGCACCCACCTCGAGGAGCTTCAAGGTCTTGCCGCCTTTGCCGACGACTCTGCGTTCCTGGAGCGCTGGCAGGCTGTGCGGGATCTCGGCAAGCAGCGCCTCGCCCAGTACATGCGCCGCGAGCTGGGGGTGCTGGTTGATCACACCTCCCTGTTTGATGTGCAGGTCAAGCGCATCCACGAATACAAGCGCCAGCACTTGGCGGCCCTGCAGATCGTTGAGCGCTATCTGCGCATCCGCGCCGGTGAAGACCTGCCGCCGCGCACCTTTGTGTTCGGTGGCAAGGCGGCTCCGGGCTATGCCCTGGCCAAGTTGATCATCCGCCTGCTGGTCGGTATCGCCGACGTGGTCAACATGGATCCGGCCATGGATGGCCGCCTCAAGGTGGTGTTCCTGCCCAACTTCAGCGTCAGCCTGGGCCAGCTGGTGTATCCAGCGGTGGATCTCTCTGAGCAGATTTCCACCGCTGGTAAGGAGGCTTCCGGCACCGGCAACATGAAGATGGCTCTCAATGGTGCGGTCACGATTGGCACCCTCGATGGGGCCAACATCGAAATCCGCGATTGCGTTGGGGCTGAGAACTTCTTCCTCTTTGGCCACACCGCAGAGCAGATCGAGCAGCTGGGCCACAGCGGTTATCACCCGATGCCCTGGATCGAGCAGGACCCGGCCGTGCGCCAGGCCCTGGAGTTGATCGGCTCGGGCTACTTCAGCGAGGGTGATGGAGAGCTCTTCTACCCCTTGTTGGCCAGCCTCACCAGCCACGATCCCTTCCGGGTGATGGCTGATGTGGCCGACTACCGCCGAGCTCAAAACGCCGTAGATGAAGCCTGGCTCGACCGGGGCCGCTGGGCGCGGATGTCGCTGCACAACACGATGCGCTGTGGCTTCTTCAGCAGCGACCGCTCGATCGCTGACTACGCTGAGCGCATCTGGAAGGTGGGCCGGGTGCCGGTGCAGGCCAGTGCCGGCGCCCCGGCGCCCTAGGCGCTCGGGGGCTCCGGCTTGTCGCTGTCCTTGAGCGAGGGGAAGCTGGAGCGGATCAGCTGGGCTACCTCCTGGTTCATCTGGGTGCGGAAGTTGGCAGCGGCGCCAGCTTCGAGCACCGGATAGGAGCGGGCACCAACGCTGCGCAGGGGCTTCCAGCTGGTGGCTTCCTGCTGCTTGAGGGCTTCCAGCGGTGCGTCGAAGTCGAAGCTGAGCTCCCGTCCCTGGGCGGCGACGGCAGCTATCCAGGCCTCCCGGGCCGGCAGCAGGGCCTTGGCCTTGAGGGTGTCAGGCAAGCCCAGCACCGGCTCGTAGTGATCCAGGGCTCGTAACTCGGCCTCGAGCAGAATGACCCAGGTGGCTTCTTCGCCGGGCTGGAGGCCAAGGCCTTCGGCGGCGGCGAGCATGGCGTCTCGATATAGACACAGCCAGCGGTAGTGAGATTTCTGCTGCAGTGTTTTTTTGAGCGAGCTCTTGCCATGGGCAACCCGCTTGGGCAGGGCTGCTTCAGCTCGCCGAAGTAACACCCGATCTTCCGGCTCCAGGTTGATGGCGCCCCAGCGCTGCCGGTATTCCCACAGCTCCTCGTATTGGCGCACCTCCTCAGGCGTCCAGCCCAGGCCCTGCAGTTCTTCGCCCCTGCTCGTTTCGTCCTTAGCCACCGGCACGCCTGTTGCTGTCGCAGGCAGCGTAGTGGCCGGAGCTCAACGCACAACCAGCACCGGGCAGCTGCTGTGGGTAAGCACCCGGTGGGTTTCGCTGCCCAGCAGCACTCCCTCCAGGCCGCGGCGGCCATGGGATGCCATCACAATCAGATCAGCCCCATGGCGGCCTGCCGCCTCCACGATTGCCGCGTAGGGCATGGAGCTAACCATGGTGTCCTGGTCGCTGACCACCCCGGCGGCCTGGGCCACGGCTGCTGCTGCCGCCAGGATTTGCTCGGCGCCATGGCGAGCGGCTTGCACGAGGGCGATCACCGTATTGGGGTCCACCAGCTCACCCACGCCCACCAGGGAGATGGGGAAGTTGGATTGCGCGTGGAAAAAGGTGATGCGAGCTCCCAGGCTGTGGCCCAGCGCCACCGCCTGCTGCACGGCCTTGTCTGAGAGCTCGGAGCCATCGGTTGGCACCAGCAGGTGGCTGTATGGCATTTACGGCGCAGGGGGGGAGGTGGAGCTCCAGCCTGGAGCAGTTGGCGCCGCCTAGCAACTGGCGCCGCCTAGCAACTGCCTGAGCCCTTCCAGCCAGCCAGGTGGGCAGCGGCGCGGGAGCGGGCCAGAGCGCGGGCGCGGGGCAGGGCCGGCTCGAGTTGCTCGGAGCTGAAGGGCGGTAGGGGGCGGCTGCGCAGCCAGGCCCCCCAGCGGAATTCGTGGAAGGGAATCAGCGGGGCGGCGGCCAGCACCCCCTCCTGCTTCAGCTTCCACACCAAGCTGCGGTAGGGGTCGTCCTGCAGGCCTGTGAGCTGCTCGGGCAGGGCGCTGGGGGGCAGGGGCCCCAAGCCCCTGCCGTCATAGAGGTAGAGCCAGCCGCGTTGATGCAGGGCCGCAAGCACCTGCTCGGGGTCGGGGCTGTCGAGCTCGAGCACCACGTAGCCGAAGGCGATGGCGTCGGGTTCGATCTCGATCAGGGCCCGTAGGCGGTGGTGGCGGTCGACCATCCACACGCTGCCATCGGCGCTGCGCACCAGCGGCACGGGCTTGCTGCCCAGGTAGGAGCGGCGTTCGCGGGTATTTTCGGCCCCGAAATCACGCAGCCTGCTGCGCACTTCAGCCAGTCCCACGCAGAGCTGGGTGGGGCGCAGCTGGGCGATGGGCACCTCAAGCAGCTCACCCCCCGGGCGCGGGGCCGGTAACGGCTGGTATGGGGGAAGGCGCAGGGCCATGACGGCTAGGCAGCCCGGATATCCCCATCCTGACCCGCTGCTTCCCGGAATAGGGTCGCCCTCAAGTGCGAGTGGCCATGGCTTCCCTCTCCCATCCCGACCTGAGTGCCGGTCCCCACGGCCCGATTGGGGTGCTGGTTTGCGGCCACGGCAGCCGCAATCGGCTGGCAGTGGCCGAATTTGCCGAGCTGGCCAAGGGGCTCCAAGCGCTGCTGCCCGAGGTGCCTGTGGAATACGGCTATCTGGAATTTGCCAGGCCGATCCTGCGCGATGGCCTGGAGGCGCTGCGGGCCCGGGGGGTAAGCCACGTGCTGGCCGTGCCGGCCATGCTGTTCGCAGCGGGCCACGCCAAAAACGACATCCCCTCGGTGCTCAATACCTACGCGGCGGAGACGGGTCTGCGCATTGACTACGGCCGTGAACTGGGGGTTGACCTGAAGATGATTCAGGCCGCCGGGGCCCGGATTCGCGAAGTCCTTGATGGGGCAGCCACAGAGGTGCCCCTGCACGAAACCATGTTGGTCGTGGTGGGCCGGGGCTCGTCCGACCCCGATGCCAACTCCAATGTCGCCAAGGTGACGCGGATGTTGGTGGAGGGTTTTGGTTTTGGCTGGGGTGAAACGGTTTATTCCGGGGTCACCTTTCCATTAGTGGAGCCTGGACTTCGCCAAGTGGTGAGACTTGGCTATCGCCGGGTTGTCGTTTTCCCCTATTTCCTGTTTTCCGGGGTGCTGGTGAGTCGGATTCAGCAGCACACCGAGAGGGTGGCCCAGGACCATCCCGAGGTGGAGTTCCTCAAGGCCTCCTATCTGGCAGATCACCCCCTGGTGCTTGACACCTTTGTGGAGCGGGTGGCCGAGGTGGTGCGCGGTGACGCCAACATGAATTGTTCGCTGTGCAAATACCGGGCCCAGGTGCTGGGCTTTGAGACTGAGGTTGGGGCGCCCCAGCACAGTCACCACCACCACGTTGAAGGGCTCACCGACGGCTGTGACCTCTGTGAGCGCGAGTGCACCGGTGCCTGCCAGCCCGATGGAGTGCCGATTCCAGTGGGCGGCCACACCCACGATCACGACCACTCCCCTGGGCACAGCCATCACCATCCGCCCTACCCCCACGCGGACCATCCCCTCGGTCCCACAACCCTGCGCCAGGGCGGCAGCAGTTGAGCCCTCTCGGTTTGGCGTGGCTCAGTCTTCTCAGCTCGCCGGAAGTCTCGCGAGACTCCAGCTCATCAGTTCTGCTGATTGGTTATCCATATTCCCCATTATTGCCGTCTTTTCCCCAGTTTATTAGGGGTTTTCCCCAGAAATGAGGCTTCTAAGCCAGTTTAGGCCTGGCAGTTGGGGAATAACTGCTTTTGTTCAGTCTGGCCTTGACATCACCACCAGCGGCCGCCCTTGCAGGCTTTGAAAATCCTCGCTGCGCCGTTATGGAGCCGCCGGCACAGGCAATCTCAGTTGAGAACGGTGTGGTTTCGCCCTGGCCTTCAGGCTTTGACGGACCTGGCACCGATGTGGCCTACTGAGTCACCCCACCTCTTGTTTCGTAATGGCAGCCGAGCGCAGTCACCTCCAACGATGTATGGAGCAACCCAGCTGCGCAGAAGGGTTAGTGGAGGCAGAAGCCGGCAGCATCAGCCTGGAGGCGGAGGTGCCAGAGGTGTTGTTCGATGGCATGCGCGAGTTCCTGCGCAGCCACCCCCAGTGGGATCAATACCGCTTGATCTCCTCAGCGCTGTCCAGCTTCCTGTTTCAGCACGGCTGCGCCGATCAGGGGGTGAGCCAGCACTACCTCAACGGCCTGTTCCTGCGCCCCTGAATTTTTCAAATCTGGTGGCAGATAACAAAAAAAAGGCGGAGGGGCCAACCTCCGCCTGAGACTCCCTTGCCCGACCTTTTAGAGGTCGACGTTGCCATTGTGAGCAGGGTTGCTCAAGCCGGTTGTGGCGATAGACACCGGATCGCAACCGGGTTAGGGGTCTCCTTGGCGCAACCTGGCGGCAGCGGCTTCGCAAGCGCGCCAGGTTATGGCCATTTCAGTGAGGGTTGGGCTCTGCCAGCCGGCCCGGGGCCAGCAGGCCCCATCGACTACCAGGACATTGGGGGCGCCCCAGCACTGGTTGAGGTGATTCACCACACCTGCCTCGGGCTGGCTTGCCATGCGGGCGCCGCCGAGTTCGTGGATGTAGTAGCCAGGTGGTGGCGCCTCGGGACTCACCGCCAGGCTGGTGCGGATCCAGGGCTCCAGCAGCGGCAGCACAAATAGCTCTTCGATGGGCCGGATCTGCCCCCCACCAGCTGCCACCACCGCCTCCATGCGCCGGTGCATGTGGGCCACCAGGCGCTGCTCGTTTGCACCCCAGCGGCAGGTGATGTGGGCGGTGGGTAACCCCCAGGCATCGAGATGTTCACCGTTCAAGGTCACCTGGTTGTCGGCGTTGGGTTGCACGTCGCCGTGACCGATCAGAAAACCCACCGCCTCGCCCCGGCGTCGCTGCAGCAGGGCTGGTGGATCAAAGCGCTGTAGGGCTGTCCAGAGTCCATAGCCGCCACTGAAATCAGCTTCGCTGCCCGCATCCAGGTTGACCGTGTTGGGTATGAAGCAGCTACCAGCCCCAGAAAGTTCGCTGGGCCCATCAAGGGCCGGCACCCCGGGAATCGAAAAGAAGCGACTGCTGGAGATGTGGTCCATCAGATAGCGCCCGAGGCTGCCGGATGGATCGATTAGGCCGCCGCGTTGGTGGGCTTCGCTCGAGTGCAGCAGGATCCGCAGGGTCTCGATCGTTGAGGCGCAGAGCACCACCAAGGGCGCCTCAATGCGCTCGTGGGCTGCCGTTTTGCCATCTACCAGCACCACGCCCTGGGCCCGCTCGCCGTCGAGCAGTAGGTGGCTCACCACGGCGTTGCTGCGCACTTGGGTGCGCCCCGTTGCCAGGGCCCGTGCCAATGTGCGCCCCTGGCTGGCGGAGCGGGGCCAGCCCGCACCCCGGTGCAGGTTGAAGCCGCGCGAGTGGATCAGGGGCAAGCCAAGCTCGTTGTCGATGCGGCGCTTCAGGTGGCGCTCGCCTGGGGTGAAGGGCAGGGGCGCCTGGAAGTGGCCATCGGGCAGCTGGGGCAGGCCGTCGCAGGCTCCATGCACCTCCAGCAACTGCTCAAGGCGGGTGTAATAAGGCGCTAGCTCGGCGCTGCCGATCGGCCAGCCCGACCCCTGACCATCGCGCTCAGCTGCACCAAATTCGTAGTCGGAAAGGCGCAGGGTGATGCCTCCCCAGGTGAGGCTTTTACCCCCCACCTGCCGGCCCCGGCTCCACAAAAACGGGGCGTCGTCTGGGGTGGAGTAGGGATTGAGCCGCTCATCGACGAACAGCTGGGGATTGTGTTTCCAGAAGCCCGGATGGTGGCGCTGCATGCGTTGCTGGCCGCTGGCGATGCTGGCCACACGCCGGGCCGTATTAAGCGGTTCGCTGCCGAAGGCCTGACGGGATGAGAGCTCGGGACCGGCCTCCAGCACCAGCACCCTCAGCCCCGCCTCGGCCAGCACCATGGCAGCCACACCGCCGGTAGCGCCGGAGCCCACCACGATGGCGTCGGGCTGGGTCACGCTGGCGGGGATGGCCATTTTCTGGGCGGTGATCGCTGGGGCAGCGGAGGTGAATGTTCAAACAACAAAGCCCCGACAGGAGACTGCCGGGGCTTTGGGAAGTGGTGGCGGGGGCGAGATTTGAACTCGCGACCTTCGGGTTATGAGCCCGACGAGCTACCAGACTGCTCTACCCCGCGTCGACCTCTTAACCATACCAGTCGAAGTGCCTAGTACTGGCGCTCAGTCGAAGCGCAGCTCGCCGATCACTTCCAGGCGCAGATGGGGGGCTGGGATCAAGAAGCGAGTGCGCAGCTCTTCGAGAGCTATCGGCGTTAGCCAGTCGAGCTGCTCGAGCAGGTGCAGGGCTACGGCTTGCTTGGCTCGGGCGGAGCCGTCTTCCACCTTGATCGCTACCCCCATGCCTTCGCCGACGCGGCTGAGGCACTGGATGCCTTCAGCTCCGCCCTTGCTCACCACTTGACCATGGCCGCCGCGCATCAGTTCGGTGTCAAAGCGTCCCTCCCCTGCCACCAGTTCGGGGTGAGCCAGCATCGCCCGGCTGAGGCGCTCCAGGTCGGCCTGGCTGCCGGCGCCCAGGTGGGCGTAGAGCAGGGCCATCTGGGCAAGTTGCAGCTGCAGGGTGGGGGCGCCGCAGTCGTCGCGGGCGGTGAGCAGCTCGGCGGCGGGCAGGGCGAGCAAATCGCCTACGCGCTTAAGCACCTCCTGCTGGAGAGGATGCTCTTTTTGTAGATAGCTCTCGGTACTCCAGTTCAGTTGCCGGCAGGTGGCCAGGAAGGCGGCGTGCTTGCCGGAACAGTTGTGCTCAAGGGGGCTTTTGCCGCAGTCGGGCACGGGGCATTGCAGCTGCTCGGCCTCGATTTCAGCGCCCCAAAGCAGCTTGAAGGCCTCGCGGGCGTGCATGGCCGTGCCGGTGTGGCTAGCGCAGGCGATCGCCAGGCCCCGCTCGCCGCAATTGCAATGGTCGGCGGCGCCACTGCTCACAAAAACCGTGGCCTGAAAGGGCTTTAGGGCAGAGCGCACAAAGCTCAGCTGCTGGGGATCGCCTGCCCGCATCAATACTCGGCCGCGGCCGTCGCAAACCACCGCGTGCACCCGGTGGCGCGATTCGACGATGCCGTTGCGCAGCAGCCGCACCTCCAGGGGAGGGACGCCCCCGCGGGCGGTGCCACCGAAACTGGAGGACAGGGTCACAAGAGCCCAGGAGCTGATCTCAAAGAGCCTGACAGAGGCTTGCCCCCACTAGGGCCAGGATTACCGCCAGGGCTGCGCCCTGTTGCAGCCGCCGCAGCACCGGTTGCACCTGGTGCTGGGCCACTAGCAGGTCCTGCTGGCGCCAGGCCAGGGGCTTTTCCCACACTTGTCCGTCGTACCAACCCGATTCCTCGTATTCGACCCGCTCGGAGACCAGGCGGCGGTGCACGTAGTTCCATCCGAGCCACTGGCGCACGAGCAGCAGCATCGGCAGCGCCACTGCAGCCACCATGCCCGCCAGCACCAGCTGGGCCGGGTGGTGGCGCAACACCCAGCTGCCGCTAGCCACCAAGGTGGAGAGGGGCAGCAGCAACAGCCAGCTGGTGGCTAAAGGGCGCAACAGACCTGGCAGGTCGTGGGACGGCCAAACAAAAAACCAGGAGGCCAGCAACTGCTCGTATTCCTGCAGGGGCCGTTGCTCGGGCGGCACCGGGCACGGCATGGCGTTCAGGGAGAAACTGCTGGAAATGAGCTTACGAAGCGCACCTGTTCACCGTGGCCCCAGAAGGATTCGAGGTCGTAGTAGGTGCGCTCGCTGGGGGTGAGCACATGCACAATCACTTCGCCGTAATCGAGCAGCATCCAGCGGCCCTCCTTCTGGCCTTCGCGCCGTAGGGGTAGCCGGCCGGTGGTTTCCTCGATCTGATCCTCAGCCGAGCGGGCGATGGCCCGCACCTGCACATCGGAGAGGCCGCTGCAGATCACAAACCAATCGGCCAACGACGACACCTCGTCAACCCGGATCAGGCGAATGTCCACGGCCTTGCGGTCGTCACAGGCTTCTGCCGCCAGCTTGGCCAGCTGCTCGCTGTCGAGATCCTGGTGGGTCGTGGGCCTGCCAGCGGGGGAATCAGCCATAGACGTTCTCACTGGTGACGGATTGACGCGAGCCCTGTTGCTGGGCCATTTCGGCCCGGGCCTTGCCGGCACTCTTGCGCAGTGCCTCGAGCCGGTCTTCGTAGAAGGCGCGCTTCTTTTTCTTGCGGGTCTGCTCCACCAGCTCCTTGAGGGCGCCGCCCAAACTCTTGTAGGCATTGGGCAGGGTGTAACCGAAGCGGGTGGCCAGGTCGATGGCCCGCTCATCGGCGGCGATGGCGTCCTGCAGTCGCTTTTCGGAGTTGTTTTTGAGATAGAGGCGGTAGCCGGCAAAGCCGGACAGGCCCAGGGCCATCACCAGAAGGAGGCCGTCCTGCACCCACAGCTCACCGATGGCTCCACCCAGGCCGATCGCCAGGGCCGCCATTTCCCAGCCGTCGCGGGGTACTGCATCGTTCTGGACGCGGCCCACCTCGTGCCAAAACAGCAGGTTGCGATGGTCTATCGCCAGCCCGTCCCAGCTTTCCAGGTCGACCTGAATTTCGACTTCATCGCGACCGATCTCCTCGATGGTGATCAGGGGCGGTTCCACCGAGGCGGCCGCTTCAACAAACACCCAGCTCTGTAATTCAGGGGGCAGCAGCCCTTTCAGGCGCTGGAGCTCACTCATCTAGGGCTTCCGCGTTATCAATCAGGTTAGCGATTCCAGCCCCAGTTGCTGCCAGGGGGGCGTGAGAGGCTAGGCAGGTTTGGCGTTGCCCACCCCCTATGCCCCGCCGCACGGACCTCAGGCGCATCCTGCTGCTGGGCTCGGGGCCGATCGTGATCGGCCAGGCCTGCGAATTCGATTATTCCGGCACCCAGGCTTGTAAAGCGCTGCGGGCAGAAGGCTTCGAAGTGGTATTGGTGAATTCCAACCCGGCCTCGATCATGACCGATCCGGACATGGCGGATCGCACTTACATCGAGCCACTTACGCCCGAGGTGGTGGCCCGGGTGATTGAGATCGAGCAGCCCGATGCCCTGCTGCCCACGATGGGCGGCCAGACCGCTCTCAATCTGGCGGTAGCCCTGGCTGAAAACGGCACCCTGGAAAAGCACGGGGTGGAGCTGATCGGCGCCAACTTGCAGGCGATCCGCAAGGCGGAAGACCGGCTGCTCTTTAAGGAGGCGATGGAGCGAATCGGCGTCGCGGTGTGTCCCTCCGGCATCGCCAACACCCTTGAGGAGGCGGAGCGGGTGGGCGAGGTCATCGGCAGCTATCCCCGCATCATCCGGCCGGCCTTCACCCTGGGCGGCAGCGGCGGTGGCATCGCCTACAACCCCGAGGAGTTCCGCGCCTTCTGCAAAAGCGGCCTGGAGGCGAGCCCCGTCTCCCAGATCCTGGTGGAGCAGTCGCTGCTGGGCTGGAAGGAATTCGAGCTGGAGGTGATGCGCGATAGCGCCGACAACGTGGTGATCGTTTGCAGCATCGAAAACCTCGATCCGATGGGGGTACATACCGGTGATTCGATCACCGTTGCACCGGCCCAAACCCTCACCGACCGCGAATACCAGCGACTGCGCGACCAGTCGATCGCGATCATCCGCGAGATCGGCGTCGATACCGGCGGCAGCAATATTCAATTTGCGATCAACCCTGCCAACGGCGATGTGGTGGTGATTGAGATGAACCCGCGCGTATCGCGCAGCTCGGCGCTGGCTTCGAAGGCCACAGGCTTTCCAATCGCCAAGATCGCCGCCCGCCTGGCGGTGGGTTACACCCTCGACGAAATCGTCAACGACATCACCGGTGCCACCCCGGCCTGCTTCGAGCCCACGATTGATTACGTGGTCACGAAGATTCCCCGCTTCGCCTTTGAGAAGTTCCGCGGTAGCCCGGCGGTGCTCACCATCTCGATGAAGTCGGTGGGGGAGGCGATGGCGATCGGCCGCTGCTTTGAGGAGTCGTTCCAAAAGGCGTTGCGCTCCCTGGAAACGGGCCATGCCGGCTGGGGCTGTGATCGCCCCGATGCCGCAAGTGATCCCACGCTTGCCCCAGATCCCACCGCCCTGGAGCGGGCCCTGCGCACAGCCACGCCTGAGCGGATTTTCGCCGTGCGCGAGGCGATGCTCGTCGGCCGCAGCGATGACGAGATCCACCAGCTCAGCGCCATCGATCCCTGGTTTTTGGCCAAGCTGCGCTGCATTCTCGAGGCTGAGCAGCGGCTGCTGCGGGGCCGCCAGCTCGAGCAACTCGATGCCGCCGCCCTGCTGGAGCTCAAACAGCTGGGCTTCTCAGATCGCCAGATCGCCTGGGCCACTGGCAGCGATGAACTCACGGTGCGGCGCCACCGTCAGGGGCTGGGCATCAATGCCGTGTTCAAAACCGTCGATACCTGTGCGGCGGAGTTTGCCTCCAGCACTCCGTATCACTACTCCACCTACGAGCGGCCGCTGGAGCGGCTCAATGCGGCAGGTGAGCTGGAAATCGTGCCGCCCGAAAACGAGGTGCAGCCGGAGAGCCGCCGCAAGGTGATGATCCTGGGCGGCGGGCCAAACCGCATCGGCCAGGGCATCGAATTCGACTATTGCTGCGTGCACGCCTCCTTCGCTCTGCAGGCCGAGGGCTTCGCCACCGTGATGGTGAACAGCAACCCGGAGACGGTGTCAACGGATTACGACACCTCCGACCGGCTTTATTTCGAGCCCCTCACCCTCGAAGACGTGCTCAACGTGATTGAGGTGGAGCATCCCGAGGGGGTGATCGTGCAGTTCGGCGGCCAGACACCTCTCAAGCTGGCGATCCCGCTGCTGCGCTGGCTGGCTTCGCCCGAGGGGTTGGCCACCGGAACTCGCGTCTGGGGCACCTCACCTGAATCGATCGACGCCGCCGAAGACCGGGAGCAATTTGAAGCGATCCTGCGCCGGCTGGAGATCCGCCAGCCCCGCAATGGCTTGGCCCGCAGTGAGGCCGAGGCCCGGGCCATCGCTGCGCGCGTGGGCTATCCAGTGGTTGTGCGCCCCAGCTACGTGCTGGGCGGGCGCGCCATGGAGGTCGTCTACGACGAAGCCGAGCTCAACCGCTACATGGTGGAAGCGGTGCAGGTGGAGCCCGACCACCCAGTGCTGATCGACCAATACCTCGATAACGCCATCGAAGTGGATGTGGATGCCCTTTGCGATCGGGAGGGGGTAGTGGTGATCGGCGGTGTAATGGAGCACATCGAGCCGGCGGGCATCCACTCGGGCGATTCGGCCTGCTGGCTGCCGTCGGTGAGCCTGAGCGAGGCAGCCCTGGCCACGATCCGCGAGTGGAGCCGGGCCCTGGCCCTGGCCCTTGGGGTGCGCGGCCTGATCAACCTGCAGTTCGCCGTCCAGAACGACCCGGAGCAGGGCGAGCGGGTGTTCATCATCGAGGCCAATCCCCGTGCTTCCCGCACGGTGCCGTTTGTGGCCAAGGCCACCGGCGTGCCCCTGGCCAAGGTGGCCAGCCAGCTGATGGCCGGCCGCACCCTGGCGGAGCTGGGGCTCACGGCCGAGCCCATCCCGCCTCTGCAAACCGTCAAGGAGGCGGTGCTGCCGTTCAAGCGCTTCCCTGGTTCCGACACGTTGCTGGGCCCTGAAATGCGCAGCACCGGCGAGGTGATGGGCATCGCCAGCAGCGCCGGCATGGCCTATGCCAAGGCCGAGTTGGCCGCAGGCGAGGCCCTGCCCACCAGCGGCACGGTGTTTCTCTCCACCCACGACCGCGACAAGCCGGCCCTGCTGCCGGTGGCTGAGCGACTGGTGGGGCTGGGCTTTGACCTGATCGCCACCGGCGGCACCGCCGAGGCCCTGCGAGCCGCTGGCCTGCAGGTGGAATCAATCCTCAAGGTGCATGAGGGCCGTCCCAATATTGAAGACGCGATTCGCTCGGCCCGCATTCAGCTGATCATCAACACCCCGATCGGCCGCCAGGCTGCCCACGACGACAAATATCTGCGCCGGGCCGCCCTCGACTACGCCGTGCCGACGGTGACAACCCTGGCCGGGGCCCGGGCCGCTGTCGAGGCGATCACGGCGTTGCAGCAGCAGAAGATTGAGGTGAATGCCCTGCAGGACATACACCCCGGACTAACTCGTTAGGGTTAGGGATCCGATAGATCCCGCCTTGACAGCCAGCACCCAAGTCAGCAACCAGATCACCTCAGGCAGCGACTGCACGGCGGCTTTCCGGGCCGCCTATGAAAATCGCTACACCTGGGAACCGGATTTTGGTGGCTATCAGGGCCGCTGCATCTGGGAGCAAGACGGTGATGCGGGTGAAAATGGTAAGCGGGTCGATGGAACTTTCGTGGTAGGCGCCGACCTCAAGGCCACGGTCGCTGGCGTCGCCGATGAGGAGATTCACAAGGCCCTGGCTTCCCAACTGTGGGAGGTGGCGATCCACCGGGTGCGCCGCAGCTTTGAGCAAACCCATGGCGCCAACACCTTCAACGCTGGCGATACCGATGCCGTTGGCACCGAGGTGATCGTGGGCGGCAAGAACACCGGTGACCGTTACCGGATCCAGAACGACGTGGTGACGATGGTGCATCGCCACATCCACGGCACCGTGGTGACGATCTTCACCGAGAGCACCACAGACACCGGCAGCGGCTACCTGAGCCGCAGCTACACCAGCCAGTACAGCGACCCCGCCAGCGGCGAAGCCAAGGGTGGCACCAGCCGCTTCACCGACACCTTTGTGCCGCTGACCGAGGCTGGCCCCTGGGTGCTGAGCGAGCGGGTGGTTGAGACCGAGGCCCATGGCGAAACGCCGGCCGGCCGCCAGGTGTTTCGTTTCGAGGATCTTGCCCCCTTGGCTTAAGCCAATCGGCCGCTGCTAGGCACAATGCAGCCATGTTTTCTCTTTGGATTGGTGCCTACGACCAGGGCCTGGCCTATGCCGGCCTGGCCCTAGGCACCTACCTGACGCTGCGCGTCCTCAACTTCCCAGACCTCACGGTGGATGGCTCCTTTGCCCTGGGAGGTGGCACCGCTGCGGTGTTGATCAGCCAGGGTGCCCCGGTGGCGGTGGCCTTGGGGCTAGCTATCTTATTTGGCTGCCTGGCTGGCATGGTTACCGGCCTGATCCACACCCGGCTGGGTGTGAATGATCTGTTTGCAGGCATCCTCACCACCACGGGCCTTTATTCGATCACCCTGAGGCTGATGGGGCGCTCGAACATCCCCCTGTCTGAAACCCCTGCTGGAATTCTGGCCCTCCCCGATCTGGGCCTTGGCCTGGATGGTCAATGGGCCGTGGGATTAACCCTGGCGACCGTTGGGATGATCCTGCTGATCTCCTTCCTGATGGCCACAGATTTCGGCTTGTCTTTGCGCGCCTTGGGCAACAACCCCACCATGGCCCGCGCCAACGGCATCAACCAGCGCCGCGGGCTCACGGTGGGTATCGCCGCTGCTAATGGTCTGGTGGCCCTGGCCGGGGCGCTGGTTGCCACCTATCAGGGCTTTGCCGATGTGACCATGGGGATCGGCTCGTTGATCCTGGGACTAGGCATGGTGATCATTGGCGAGGCGGTGCTGCGGCCGCGCTCGCTGCCCTGGTCCCTGCTGGCGGTGGCGGTGGGGGCGATTTTGTTCCGCACCATGATCGCCATCGCCCTGCAGTTGGGCCTCGAACCGGTTGATCTCAAGCTGGCAACGGCCTTGCTGCTGCTGATCGCCCTGGCCTTCGGACGGCTGCGCATACCGGGTCTTTCGGCAGACCAGGGGAGGCAGGAGCAATGAGTTCCACCCCTCATCTCAGCACCCCTCATCTCAGCACCCCTGGTCTCAGCGTTGAGGAGCTCAGCTGGGGCCATCCTCTGCCTGGATCGGGCTGGCGGCAATTGTTCAGCGGTTTCTCGCTGAGCTGCCCCCCCGGCCAGTTTCTGGTGGTGATTGGCAGCAACGGCTCCGGCAAGAGCACCCTGCTCAATCTGGTGGCTGGCACCCTGCGCCACGGCGCTGGCCGTATCCACCTGGGCGGTCGCCCCCTGCACCGCCTGCGAGATCACCAGCGGGCTCGCTGGATAGGACGGGTGATGCAAAACCCTCTGGAGGGAACTTGTCCGGGGCTGACCGTGGCAGAAAACCTGCGGCTGGCGGAGCGGCGTAACAGGCCAGCCAGGTTTGCAGCAGGTTTTTTGATTAGTGCCTTTGGTGGCATCCATCCCAATGGCGGCGACCGCAGGCGCTACCGCGAGCTGCTGGGCGAGCTGGGCTTGCCCCTAGCCGACCGCCTCGATGAACCGGTGGGTCAGCTTTCCGGCGGCCAGCGCCAGACCCTCAGCCTGGTGATGGCAACCCTGGGTTCACCGGATCTGCTGCTGCTTGATGAGCACACCGCTGCCCTTGACCCCCGGGCCGAAGCAACGGTGATGGCGCTCACAGAGAGGTTAGTTCGTCAGCTGGGCACTACCGCCTTGATGGTGACCCACAGCCTCGAGCAGGCCCTGAGCCACGGCGACAGGTTAGTGATGCTCCATGAGGGGGGCTTGATCGGCGACTGGAATGCTGCCGAGCGTGAATATCTCGACCCGGCGGCGTTGCGGGCGATGTATGGAGCAGCCATAGTTGCGCCGCAGTCTTCAAGTGCCACAGATGGGTCTTCAGCGTCGTGAATTTCTGACCCTGGCAGGGGCCGGCGCCGTGAGCACGGTGGTGCTCTCCGCCTGCGGCAAGCTCGGCGGTGGCACCAAGGTCAAAGGCCCCACCATCGGCATGCTGCAGATGGTGGAAGCCCCGCCTCCAACCAACACCCGCAAAGGCTTTGAAGCGGCCCTGGCAGAAGCTGGCTACATCCCTGGCAAAAACGTCAACTTCATCCAGAAGGATGCCGCCGGCGAGCTGCCCAACACCACCTTGGTGATGAAGCAGTTTGTGGGCGACCAGGTGGACATGATCCTGGCGGTTGGCACACCGCCCCTGCAGGCCGCCATGAAGGTGGCCCCAGCAACCACTCCTGTGTTGTTCTGCTACTGCTCCAATCCCTGGGGTGCCGGCGCGGGCACGCCCCCGGGTGCCGTGGGTCAGCACAAGCCAAATGTGGTCGGCACGATCGGCACCAACCCGGTGGGCAAGGAGCTCGATTTGGCACGCCAAATCAACCCTGAGCTCAAGACCGTGGGCCTGATCTTCAACCCCGGCGAGCCCAACTCCGAATATGAAGCCAAGGTGCTCAAGGAGGAGGCAGCCAAACGCAACATCACCGTTGTGGAGCAGTCGGTGGCCAACTCCGGCGAAGTGCTGCAAGCCGCCCAAGTGCTGGCCGACAAGAAGGTAGAGGCCTTCGTGAAGATTGGCGATTACGCCACGATTCAGGGCTTCGGCTCGATCGCCAAGGTGGGCCTAGAGAAGAAGATTCCCGTGTATTCGGTGGATGCCGACGACATCAAGCTGCCCGGCTGCCTTGCCACGATCGGCTGGGCCTACTTCGATGACGGCTACGCAGCAGGCAAGCTGGCGGTGCGGGTATTGAAGCGAGAATCACCGGCCAAGATGGCCTTCGAGCCCCTCACCAAAACGGAGTTGATGGTCAACAAGGCCACCGCCGCAGCGATCGGGGTAACCCTGCCTGAGGAGCTGATCAAGGAAGCTCAGAAGGTGGTGAGCTAGAGCCCACCCCCCATCGCATCAACCCTTTTCAAGGCAGGGGGGTGATGTTTTGCAGCTTGTCGTTGAGCTGGCTGGCCATAGCTTGGCGGCCAACGGCAAGCACTTTCAGAGTGTCTTCATGCATGCGCAGCTGGGCATCAGCTACTTGCATGCCACGCACCAGCTCCTTCATCTCATCTGGCAAGCCGTTGAGGTCGTAGCGCTTGCCCTCGAAGGTGAGCACGGGCGGCTGGTTGTCTGATTGCTGGGCGACGTTGTCCACGAGTGGCAAAAAATCTTCAGCCCTCAGGATACGGGTGGCAGGCCACCCGGTCGCTTGAAGAAAAACATCAGCAGCGGGCCCACCTGGGCTGCTTCCACCATCTCCCAGTTTTCCTTGCCGAGGGCATTTAGAAAAAACTGCAGCTGTTCGGCTGGGTGGCGTGGTTTGGTGGCTGCGGCGTCATATTGCTGCGGGAATTCCTTTTTAAGAAACTCCGGGCTCAGGGCGCCGCCGAGCCGCTCACTATCTGCCTTGGGTGAGGGAGGACCCGGCGGATTGCCGCTCTCCACGTTGATGTGGATCACCCGGTATTCCCAAGACATCAGGCTTGCAGATGAATGAATTGGCGCTCGCAGAGCTCGCGGTAGCGGCCCCCCTGCGCCATCAGCTCATTGTGACTGCCCTGTTCGACGATGCGACCGCCATCGAGTACCAGGATTCTGTCTGCACCCTGCACGGTGGCTAGCCGGTGGGCAATCACCAGCACGGTGCGGCCCGCCATCGCCTGCTCCAAGCCCCGCTGCACCGCCTCCTCCGCTTCGGCATCGAGGGCGCTGGTGGCTTCATCCAGCAGCAGCACCGCCGGGTTGCCGAGCACGGCGCGGGCAATGGCCAGCCGTTGCAGCTGGCCGCCAGAGAAGTTGCTGCCCCGCTCTTCGATGCGGCTGGTGTAGCCCTGGGGCAGGGCCTCGATGAAGCCGGCGGCGTTGGCGAGGCTGGCTGCCTGGCGGATGGCAGCCTCGCTGGCGGGCCGGCCGAAGGCAATCGCTTCGGCCACCGTGCCAGAAAATACACTGCTTTGCTGGGGCACCAGGGCTACGGCGCGGCGCAGCTCCCGCGCCCGCAGATCGGCTAGGTCGTGGCCATCCAGCAGCACCCGGCCCTGCTGGGCGGTGTTGAAGCGCAGCAGCAGGGAAAACAGGGTGCTTTTGCCGGCGCCGGAGGGACCCACCAGGGCCACTACCTGGCCAGGCCGCACCTGCAGATCCAGGTCGTGCAGCACCGGTTGGGCGGGGTTGTAGCCGAAGCGCACCTGCTCGAGCACCAGCTCGCCGCGCACGCTGCCAAGCGGCTGTGCCGAGGGCCGGTCTGAAGCCTCCACCGGTTCCGCCTCGATCGCCCGCAGTCGCCGCAGCGAGGCCTGGCCCTGCTGAAACTCGTTGAAGTTGGTGGTGAGGTGGGAGATCGGGTCGATCAGCATCAGCAGGGCCGCCACGTAGCTGCTGAAGCCCTGGCTGTTGAGGCCGCCGGCCTGAATCCGGGCGGCGCCGAGCAGCAGCACGGTGAGGATGCCGGCCGCTTCCAGAAAGCCCACCACCGGGTGCTGCAGGGCCAGCAGTTTGAGGGTGCGGTAGCGGGCCCGACGGTGCAGGTCGATTTCGGTGTCGAAGCGCTGCTGCAGCCACGGTTCGGCTGCGAAGGCCCGCACTAAGGGCAGCCCACCGATCGCTTCGCCCAGCAGGCCCGCCAGCTCGCTCACCTGCTTTTGACTGCGTTCGGCGGCGGTCATTACCCGGGCGCCAAAGCTGCTTACCAGCACCACCACCACTGGCGCCAGCAGCAGGGTGGCCAGGGCTAAGGGCCAATCGAGCCACACCATGTAGCCGAGCACCACCACCAGCTGCAGGGCGCTGGGGGTGGTGTCTTGAATGGTTTTGTAGATCACCTCGCCCACCCGGTCCGCGTCTTCGGTGAGGCGATAGGTGAGGTCGCCCGCTGAGAGCTTCTCGAGGGCGCCGAATTCCAGCCGTTGCAGGCGGGCAAATAGGCCCCGCCGCAACTCCTGACTAACCCGCAGGGCCGGCCCGGCCAGCAGGGTGTCCTGGCCGAACTGGGCCGCCTTTTGCACCAAAAACAGTCCCAGGGCCGCGGCGATAGTGCGCAGCACCACTGGGAAGTTGCCAGCGCCGATGGCTGGAATCAGCTGGCCCGCCAGCCAGGCGAGCAGCGGCCAGCAGGCCACATAGATCACCATGCACAGCCCACCTGCCAGCAGGCGCCGGCGGTGGGGTTTCAGCAGCGGCCAGAGGTGTCGAAACCTGGCCGGCGAGGGTGCAAGCATGCGGTCACGCTATCGCTGCTCCCCCAAGCCGCCCCTTGAAACTCGATCAATTCCTTAAATACCAAGGCCTGGCGGGCACCGGCGGCGAAGCCAAGCTGCGCATTCAGCGCGGTGATGTGCGGGTGAATGGCGCCATCGAAACCCGTCGCGGTCGTCAGTTGGCCCCCGGTGATGCGGTCGACATCGACGGCCGCGAGCTGCTGTTTATGGGGACCAGGCCGCCGGCCCATTAGGTTTTCCTCACAGTGCTGGAGAGGGCCGATGCGTAAGGCCGTGATCGCGGGTAATTGGAAGATGCACATGACCTGCGCTGAGACGCGGGTATTTGCGGCCACGTTTCGGCCCCTGATTGCCGACTCCCCAGACGATCGGGAGGTGGTGATCGCTCCGCCTTTCACCTCGATTCCCACGCTCTGCCGCCACCTAGAGGGTGCTGGTGTGAAGTTTGCTGGCCAAAACGTGCACTGGGAAGACCAGGGGGCCTACACGGGCATGATCTCGGCGCCGATGCTGCTGGAGCACGGGGTGAGCTACGCCATCGTTGGCCACAGTGAGCCGCGCAAGTACTACAGCGAAAGCGATGAGCAGATCAACCTGCGCGCCCGCAATGCCCAGCGCCATGGCTTGATCCCGATCCTGTGCGTGGGCGAAAGCCTCGACCAGCGGGAATCCAATGAAACCGAGCGGGTGATCCACCGCCAGATCGAACAGGGCCTTGAGGATGTGGATCCCACCCAGGTGGTGGTGGCCTACGAGCCGATCTGGGCGATTGGTACCGGCAAGACCTGCGCCGCTGAGGAGGCAAACCGCATCTGCGGCCTAATCCGGGGCTGGGTGGGTAACCCCGGCGTCACGGTGCAATACGGCGGCTCGGTGAACCCTGCCACCATCGACGATTTGATGGCCCAGAGCGACATCGACGGGGTGTTGGTGGGTGGGGCTTCCCTCGATCCGGTGAGCTTTGCCCGCATCGTCAACTACGGCCGCTGAGACTGGCTCCCTGAGACTGGCCCCCCGTGATCGATCAACCCCGTTTTGCCTGGGGCGAGCGCACCGCAGTGATGGGGGTGCTGAACCTCACCCCCGACTCCTTCAGCGACGGCGGCCGCCTCGCCAGCGTGGCGCAGGCTGTGAGCGCTGCTGGGCGGATGCTGGCCAAGGGGGCCGATGTGTTGGATCTCGGCGCCCAGAGCACCAGGCCCGGCGCCGAGGAGGTGGGGCCCAAGCGGGAGCTTGAGCGGCTGCTGCCGGCTCTTACTGCTATTCGCGCTGCCCATCCAGGCGCCCTGCTCTCGATCGACACCTTCCATGCGGCGGTGGCCGAGGCGGCATTGGCGGCGGGCGTCCACTGGATCAACGACGTCAGCGGCGGCCGGCGTGATCCGGCCCTGCTGCGCTTGGCGGCGTCTGCCGGCTGCCCCCTGGTGTTGATGCACAGCCGTGGCGATAGCCGCAGCATGAACTCGCTTGCCCACTACGAAAATGTGGTGGCGGAGGTGCGGGCTGGCCTAATGGCGGCCACTGAAATGGCTCTGGCGGCGGGGGTGCGCCCGCTGCAGCTGATCTGGGATCCGGGGTTGGGCTTCGCTAAGGACACCGACCACAACCTTGATCTGCTCCGGGGTCTAGGCACCCTGGCGGCGGAAGGCTTTCCCCTACTGGTGGGGCCTTCGCGCAAGCGCTTCATCGGCGCGGTGTTGAACGAGCCCAGGCCCCGTGCCCGGCTGTGGGGCACGGCGGCGGTGTGCAGCCAGGCGATTGCCCAGGGGGCCCACATCCTGCGAGTGCACGACGTTGGGCCAATCGTGCAGGTTGCCCGCATGGCCGATGCGCTTAGGCCCCCTCAGCCGGACTGGTAATCGATCTGGCCCTTTTCGTTGACTTTGGCCAGCGAGAAGAAGCGGGCCGTGGTGGGGGAGATCAAGCCGAGCTCAGCCAGCAGTTCGCCGACGCGGCCCCCCTTGCTGCGTTGCAGGTCGAGGGCCTGATCAAGTTGCTCAGGGGTGATGCAGCCCATTTCCACCAGCCGCTCACCCAGCCGCTTCTCATTGAAGCCCTGCTCATCGAACAGGGCGGGGTTGAGTAGCAGATCCAGCATCTGGGGCGGCACCTGCAGGTTGAGCCGTAGGAATTCGCCAAAGCGCTGGGTTTCAGCGAAGGGCCGATACTCCTCCAGCAATTGCTCCAGCTCTTCGATGTCGAGCACGCCGGCCTGTACCAGCTTGTTGCCGAGGGTTTGGCGCTTGAAGCTGGTGTCGGTGCTGGCGGCAGCATTGAGATCGCCTTCCACCACCAGAGGCGCCTGGAAAGCCTCCTTAACCCAAGGGTCGCTGCCCAGGAAGCCAAATAGCTCGCGTGGGTTGAGGGTGAGGCTGCCGAGACTTTCTTCGATCAGCTCTTCAAGAAAGGCCACCTCGGTAGTGGGACCAATCACCTGAAACGGCAGGCGGGCACTATTGCCATTGGCAACAAGCTCCAATTGGACTTGCTCCGAACTCAGACGGAACCGGTACATAGCTCAGCTCTGAACGGGTACTGCGCGGGGAGGCGTAGTTCTTTCAAAATCAACCTAGCCGGCAATTACCCAAATAAATTTAGGAGATTGTCTGACTTTCCCTGACGATCAAACCAAAAGCAATTTGGGGAACTTAGCTTTGATCTGATTGGAGAGTTGATATGGTGAGTAGGCCCAAGATCCGAGCCGATCCAACTTGCATGCCCTGGCCCAGGCTCCAAGCCTGCTGATCAACGGGATCCAGGATGGTTGGCGCACCAATGTGGAGCTGATCCAAGAGCTGGTTAACCACCGCTTTTTTCAGTCGCTTGGCGCGGTTGATTGGAGTAAGTATCAGATTGGGCCCATTTTGATCGCCTCGGTGTTGATCAACCTGCTGGAACTGGCATCCCCCCTCTACATCAATATCGTTTACACGTCGGTTTTGCCGAGTGGCTCGATGTCGAGCCTGGTGGTGATGACGGTGGCCGTGGTGCTTTTGATGGTGCTGGGCGGCTGGCTCAAAACGGTCCGGCTTGGTTTCACCGGTGGTGACGGCGCCCGGCTAGAGCACCAGCGGCGCCTTGAGGGGCTGGCGCGCTTCTCACAGATGCGCCTGAGCGATTATCTGAGCGTCTCGCCCGCCACCCACTTGGAGCGGCTCAACAGCATCAACCTGCTGCGCGATGAGAGTGCCCTGCAGTCGCTCACCACGGCGATCGACTTGGTGTTCTCGCTGCTGTTTGTGCTGGTGCTGTTCTTGATTGCAGGCAGCGTGGGCATCGTGGCCGTGATCGCCATCGTGATTTACCTGCTGAGGGCATTGGCCTTCGCTCGCGACTACGAGGGGATCAGCAAGGAGCGCGACCGGCTGGAGCTGGAGCGGCTCAGCTACCAAATCAAGCTGATGGGCTCGATTGATCTGATCAAGTCGAACGGCCTGGGCCGCCAGTTCCTGGTGGGCAATGAGCAGCGCCAGGAGGAGCTGGCCTGGCAGCGCATGGTCAACAACAACTTCAGCGGCCAGTACCAGGCCTTTGGCTCCCTGATGAGCCAGCTCACCTTTGCCGGCATCGTCACATGGGGTGCCTTGCTGGTGATCCAGGGAAGCCTGCTGGTGGGGGCCCTGGCGGCTGCCCTGCTGCTGGCCGGCAAGATTCTCACCCCCTGGCAGCAGGCGATGGGCCTGTGGAACAGCTACCGGCGCCTGGCCCATGCCCGCGACGAATACGACGCCCTGATGGCCATCCCGGTGGAAGCTGAAGGCGGCGAAGAGAAGCTCGTGCTTGCCGCCGAGGGAGCCCTAAGCCTCTCTCTTGATGGCCGGCCCCTGGCAGTGATTCCCACCGGGTCGGTGGCCCTGCTGCGGGATCAGCAGTTCGGAGCCCAGGTGCGCCACCTGTTCATGGATCTGATCCAGATCGAGGCCGACCCCCGGTTCCAGCTCAATGGCCTGCCGATAGGCAGCTACCACCGGGAGGCCCTGCGGGATGGCATCGCCTATGTGGATCCCTCCCGGGACTTCTTCGATGGCACCCTGCTGCAGAACATCACCAGCTACCAGCCCCGCCGTTACCAGCGCCGGGCCCTGTTCTGGGCCTTCCTCGCCGGGCTCGACACAACTGTTCGCAGCTTGCCTCAGGGCTACAGCACGGCCATGGGCACCTCGTTGCCCACCGGCCTTTCGCGCGATTGCCAGCAGCTGTTCCAGGTGGTGACGGCCCTGGCCCGCTCCCCTCAGCTGCTGCTGCTCGACCTCAGCGACTGCTCTTACGGCAAGGAGTTTATCGACGGCCTGCAGCGGATTCTGGGCCGCACCAAGGGCCGGACCACCGTGCTGATCAGTGGCGCTGGCCGGGTGCTCGGCTCGGTGAGTGACCAACAAATCGACATGCCGGCCCAGGGCCGGGAGGTGTTCGCATGACCAGTTCCCCTTCCCGCGCCATGTTGCTGCGCGACCTCACCCTCAGCGCGGAAGCGCCGATGGCCTTCTGCGTAAGGCTGTTGCTGCAGCAGATGCTGTGGACGGGCCGTCCCGATGAGCTGTTTGAGCTGATCAGCAGCGACCCCCGCCAGATGGACCTGGTGGATGCCCGCAACCTGCTGCTGAGGCTCGGCTATGGCAGCCGTATTGAGGGACTAGAGAGCTGGAGCCAGCTCAATCCCCAGCTGCTGCCGGCCCTGTACGTGGGGCCAGGCAACCTGCCCTACGTGCTCTCGCGCACCAGCAAGGGCGAGCTGGTGGCGGGCAATGTCAACGGCCGCACCGACCTCTACAGCCTGCCCACCGGTGGTTGGTTGGTTTTCTTGCAGGACAAGGGCAGCACTGAGCGGGTGACCCTGCAGCAGCAGATCCTCTATCGGTTCACCAACCGGATTTCGGTGCTGTATGGGATCAGCTTCGCCCTGGCGTTGCTGGCGCTCACGCTGCCCTTCTACATCCGGGCGATCTACAACGTATCTATCCCCAGCACGAGCCTGCTCTCCACCTTCTGGATCTTCCTGGGGGCGGTGGTGCTGTTTGTGCTGGATTGGATCTTGCGCCAGTGGCGCACCACCCTGCTCTCCCAGCTCTCGGGCCGGCTCGATGCCCTGCTGGGCGTGAATCTGGTGGAGAAGCTGTTCGGTCTCGACTACCGCCAAATCGAGACCCTCGGCCAGCACGGTCTCACCAACCGGCTGAGTAGCCTCGACGGCCTGCTGGCCTATCTGCAGGGACCCCTGGCCCTGGCCTGTCTGGATTTTCCCTTTGTGGTGATCTACCTGGGGGCCATCGCCTTGATCGCCGGGCCGCTGGTGTTTGTGCCGCTGGTGCTGATGGTGCTGAGCGGCCTGCTGGTGTGGCTGCTATCGCGCTACTACACCGGTGCCTCCGAGCTCAACCTGGCTACGGGCATCGGCATTCTGCAAGCACAGCAGGAGCTGGTGAATCGCTTCCTCGAGGTGAAGCTGGCCAATGTGGAGTGGGTGTGGCTGCAGCGGCTGCGGGGCCTTTCGGCCCAGAGCACAAGCAGCGCTCTCACGATCAACCGTCAGGTGGGTCGCCTGCAGGTGATCACCAGCACCATCGCCCAGCTGGCAGGGGTGCTCACCTTGGCCGTGGGGGTGTGGATGGCCTACAGCAACGACCAGGGTCCGGCGGCCATGGGCAACCTGATCGCCGCCATGTTCTTTGTGTTCAGGGTATTTACGCCGTTTCAGCAGCTGATGAATGCATTGCTGCGCTTCGATTCGATGCGCAAGCAATATGGCCAGCTGGATCAATTCTTCAAGCTGCGTAGCAGCAATCGCTCTGCCGGTGCCTTGGTGAGTGCCCCGCGCATGCGCGGCTCGATCCTGCTTGATTCAGCTGCCTGCCGTCTTGGCGGCGAAGGGGTATTGGCTATCACCCGGGTGTCGCTTTCGGTGGCGCCGGGCGAACTGCTGGCAATCACAGGCAATGCCGGCTGCGGCAAGAGCACGGTGCTGCGGGTTGTTGACCAGCTCTATCCGCTGGTGAGCGGCACCCTGCTGTTTGATGGCAAGGACTACCGCCAGTTCAGCGCCGAGGCGATCCAGCGCAACATCGCCTACCTGATGCCCCAGAGCCAGTTGCTGCCCGGCACGATCTGGAGCAACCTCACGGCCATGAATCCAGACGCCACCGTGGCTGGGGTGCGCCAGATCTGCGCCAGCCTGGGCCTGCTTGATTTCCTCGATTGCTTGCCGGACGGCTTCGACACGTCTCTCACCGATGAGGTCGTCTATCAGTTGCCCAATGGGGTGCGCCGGTTGATGGCCCTGGCCCAGGCCCTGATCAAGGACACGCCGATCCTGTTGATCGACGACATCAGCCAGGGTCTGGCCCCGGATCAGTTCCAGGCGGTGCTGGAGGCCCTGCCCTCGCTGCGGCGCTGCACCTTCAGCGGTCAGGACCGCAGCATCATCCTGGCCACCGACAACAAGTTGCTGCTGGAGAAGGCTGATCGTCTCTGCATCCTTGATAAAGGCGTCACCTCGTTCCAGGGCACGGCTGAGGAGCTGCGAGCGCGTATGCAACAGAAAGCAGCCTGATCCCTTTTCTTTATTTCACCGCACCCCTTCCTCGTCATGACCTCCATACCCGTCAACGGCCCCAACTCCATTTCTGGCAGCGACCCTGCTGATTCCTCTTCCTTGGCCCTTCCGCCCGCCGGCGGCCTGCTGGCCCGGCTGCCCGGCATGGACAGCCCTGATGCGATCACCCTGGTGGGCCGCAGCCGCCTTAGCCAGGCCCTGGAGCTGGAGGAAAAACCAGACAACCGCTACCTGCGGCTCAGCCTCTATGTGCTCGGCGCGGCGGCCTTGATCTTCTTCCCCTGGGCGGCGCTCACCCCCATCACCCAGGTGGTGAATGCCTCCGGCGAGGTGATTCCCAAAGGAGAGGTGAATGTGGTGCAGCACCTCGAGGGCGGCATTGTGTCGCGGGTGGATGTGAGCGACGGCGATGAGGTGCGCGAGGGCCAGGTGATGCTGGAGCTGCGCCCCAACCTGGTGGAAAGCGAATACCGCGCTACTGAGCAACAGCTAAAAAACCTGCTGCTGCAGCAACAGCAGCTGCAGGCGGCCATCCGTGGTGAGCGGGTGCTGCCTCCCACCGAGGGCATCAAGCAGGGCAACAAGGTGAGCCAGGCCCAGGTGGACCTGCTCAACAGCCGCATGGACAACCGCGAAGACCAGATAAAGGCGGCTCAGGCCGTGGTGGGGGAGAAGCGAGCTGAGGTTTCGGGCCTCAACAGCCAGATTGCCCTCTATCTAGAGCAGCGAGCGATGTGGGCTGGATTGGTGGCCTCCGGAGCCGCTTCCCGCCTCAACCTGCTCGATATCGATACCAAGCTGGCCGAGATGCGCGGTGCCCGCAATGAGTCGCTCAAGGCTCTCTCCCAGGCGGAGGCAAACCTCAATGGCGTGCAGTCGGGTCTGGTGTTCGAGCAGAACTCCCAAGTTGCCCAGCTAGTGAATGAGGAGGCCGTGGTTGCCGAAAACATCAAGAAGGTGCGCAACCAGTTGGAGCGCACCAAGATCACGGCCCCGGTTGACGGTGTGGTGAGCGACCTGCGCTTCAAGGCCCCCGGTGGCGTTGTGGGTCCTGGTGCGGTGGTGCTGTCGGTGGTGCCAAACAGCACCCAGCGGCTGGTGGAGGTGCGGGTGCCCTCGTCTGATATCGGCTTTGTGAAGCCCGGTCAGAAGGTGGATGTAAAACTCCAGCCCTTTGATTCCACCATCTATGGCTCGGTGCCCGGCCGGGTGCTGAGCATCGGCGGTAACTCGGTGCAAGACCCCGACGACCGCAAGTATTACTACAAGGCCCGCATCCAGCTGGATCGCCAATTTGTGGATGTGGCCAACCGCAAGTACCCGATCTCCGTTGGCATGCCCCTGGTGGCCGACATCAAGGGCCCCCAGCGCAGCGTGCTGCGCTACATCTTCCAGCCGTTCACCCGCACCCTGGATTCGGCCCTGCGCGAATCGCGCTGAGGGCCATTCGCTCCCAACTCTCAGCGACCTCTCAGAAACCCCAGATCGATTGCTCTGCAGTCAATCTGGGGTTTTTTATTGGCGGATTTGTTGCCGCAGTTCTGCAGTGGCTCTGCTGAACGGTTTTTCCCCTAGGCATGGCGCTCCGCTGTGCATACCTTGGATACAGAACCCGATGGGTCGCTGTGCGCAGCTGCCTCGGCCTGTCCCCCGTTTCGTTCCTTCGCGGCAATACCCATGGATTCGATGCAATTCACGAACTTCACTGGCGAAAACGAGGGCGATTCGGAAAGTCGCAATAGGGTCAACCAGCCTCCCGAGGGCGAGACCTACTTAGCGGGCGGCACGGGTGCCACCGACGAGGGCAACACCCCGACCGGTGAGGGAGAAGACAACACCATTGAAGATGCCCCTGAGTCAGGCCCTGGTGTCCAGGACGTCACCACCAATGTGGATGATCCGGAGACCGATCCCGAAGGCGGCGGTGGTGGTGGCATTGGCGGCACTAGCACCACGAACGCTGCACCGCAGCAGCCGTCCGTGGTGCAAACGGGTGTGGCGCAGAGCGATCCGACGTTGGCTACACCGAACCCGTTGGCGCCTCCGCCGGAGCCAACGGCGGCCAACATTCCCCCTCTGGACCTCGATGAGACCCAGACCATCGATGAGGACGGCGTCGCAACGGGCAATGTCCTCCTGAATGTGGAGGATCCGGACGGTGGTCCGGCTGTGGTGACGCAGTTCACGATTCCCGGTGATCCCACGGTCTACCAGCCCGGCCAGACGGCCACGATCGACGGCATCGGCACGATCACGATCGCGGCCAACGGCGACTACACGTTCACGCCGGTTGCGGACTACAACGGCAGCGTGCCGCCGATCACCTATGCGTTGTCTGATCAGGCGGGTGGAACCGCGACCTCAACGCTGAGCATCACGGTGACGCCGGTGAATGATCCACCGGTGGATGGGGATGAAAGCCAGACGATCAACGAAGACAACCCGGCAACGGGGAACGTGCTGTTGAACGTGGTGGACCCCGATGGCGGAACGCCAGTAGTGACGCAGTTCAGCGTCCCAGGTGATTCGACTGTTTATACGGCGGGCCAGACGGCAACGATTGCTGGTGTGGGCACGATCGCGATCGGCAGCAATGGCGCGTATGTGTTCACGCCGGTTGCTGATTATAACGGCAGTGTGCCACCGATCAGCTATACGGTGAGCGATGGTGCTGGCGGAAGCGATACGTCAACGCTGAGCATCACGGTGACCCCGGTGAATGATCTGCCACTGGCGGTAGCGGATACCGAAACGATTGCAGAAGATGCGGTATCGGTGAGCGGGACGGTGATCACCAATGACACGCTGGGTGATGGAACAGCGGCCGAGAATGTGGTGTCGCTGAATGGTGTTCCGAAGGGAACGTATGGATCGATTGTTCTCGATCCTGATGGCGACTATGTGTACACGCTAGATAACACCAATCCGTTGGTGCAGCAGCTGGCACCTGGCGACAAGCTGACGGAAACCTACAGCTATACGCTGACCGATAAAGACGGTGATACCAGCACTACCACGCTGACAATCACGATCACCGGAACGGAGGATCTGCCACTGGCGGTAGCGGATACCGAAACGATTGCAGAAGATGCGGTATCGGTGAGCGGGACGGTGATCACCAATGACACGCTGGGTGATGGAACAGCGGCCGAGAATGTGGTGTCGCTGAATG
>NZ_JAGQCP010000060.1:0-12566 GCF_024346255.1 Cyanobium sp. BA5m-10
GCGTTGGTGACTGGTCAGTGGTGCCGGCATCCCCTGGTCCCTGCGCATCGGCACCAGGCTCTCCAGCACTCACCCCACCGGCCAACGAGCTTGTCGCCGACCGGCCAACTTCATTGTCGGCAGACACGATAGGCAGCAGGCTCTGCGCAATGGCGATCGGAACTCGTTGCCCCGCTTGCTGCTGCTGGAGCGGAGTGACGTTCTCAACTGGCACCTGCCGGCTAACCACGCCCTGCCTGATGCGATCACCTGGCGGGAGCGGTTGCCCAATCCGCCCGCGGGAGCACCTGATGCCTCCCTGGAAGCTTCAGGTGGCTTTCGCCAAGGGATGTCTCCCGATGACTGGCATCTCCGCACGGTGGCGCTGGAGCCCGGCGTGGGCATGCAACTCACCACAGAGGAGCTGGTCCTAGATCGCCAGGCCCCGTCAGGTTGGAAGCGGCAGGTGATCGACCAACGCCAGTACCTAGGCCTCACCGCACTGCCAGCCATCTGGTACGCGAGCCACGGCTCTGCCTTTGGCAATGGGGAGCTGCCGCACCTAGGGCTGGCGCACCAGTACCTGAACCATTTCTGCAGGCAGAGCGACTACCAGGAGCTGCTGTATCGGACCGCCCTGCCGGTAGGTGTGCGCACTGGCGTGAGCGGACCTTTGGGCGCCAGTCAGGGCAGTGAGCCGGTTGTGCTGGGACCAAACAGCGTCATCGACCTGCCGGAGGGAGCCAGCTTTCAGTTCGTCGAGATCCAGGCCCGGTCTCTGGCTGAAAACCGCGCCTGGCTCGAATCGCTGGATCAAGGCATGCGCCGTGATGCCCTCATCCCAGCTGCTGCCCAGGGGGCACCACGCACGGCGATGGAGATCTCAATGGCCGCCTCCCAGGCCTACGCCCTGCTGCAAAGCCAGGCGATACAAAAGGCCTCGATGTTCTCTTCTCTGCTGCAGCACTGGTGTGCCATTACCGGTGAACCGCTACCCGTGCAGGAGGGCCCTGCCCTGACGGTTGAGATCAGCCCGCTTGCACCAGCACCCAAGCCCCAACCAACCGTGAGCGAGATGCTGCAACTGCAGGAGCGGGGAATCATCAGCGAGCAGGCCCTGCGGCAATGGCTGGGAGATACAGCCGGTCTTGCCCCGGCAACGACATGACGCAGACGCAGTCAGGACTGCAGGGGAAACCTTTTGGTGCGCCCGCCTGGCAACCGAGCGACCACGAAGCCATTCGTCAGGCCCTGGCCCTACCGGCGACGGTGCCTTGCCTCGATGCCATCGGCCGTGCCATGGCCGATCTGGAGCGTCAGCACCCGGCCGGGGTGCTCAGCGCCCGGGCCCTACTGGATGCGGTGGCCTTAATTGACAAGCACCTGCTGGCCGGAGGTATTGAGCAGGAGCATGCGATCGAGAGGACAAGCCGCTCCGGTCCAATCGCTGGTTCGGTGGCAGCCGCCGGTGATGCACCACTGCAAAAGGCGGATGTGATCGCCTACGACACGGCGTTGCTGCGGGAGGACCGGGAGACCGTCTATGCCAACTCTGCTTCTCCAGCCGCAGCGCTGCTAAATCAACGCCGCCGCTACAGCGAGCAGCTGTTGTTGCTCCTGCCGGGCTTAGGCAGCTGGATGAAATTCAACTTCGCTGCCGCAGGGATAGCTGGAGGCACGGCCTTGCTGCGGGGTTGATGATCTCCCCCCGCCAGTTCACCAGCGGCAGGCATGCCCGCAATGCCCAGGCCTTGGGGGCAGGCTTGCCCAGCGCACCGACTGGTGCAACACCACTGCAGCCCTATGCCAATGCTCGGTTGCTGCTGGGCGAAAACGCTGTCCCTGGTGACACCACCTCGGCAGTGTTGGCCACCCATGTCCTCGAGTGCTTCCTAGAGCGGGCCAACTACATCTCCGCCAAGGAGAACGGCCCGGGGGTGGAGACCGGGGACTTCACCTACCAGGGCTACATCTGTCGCGCCAGCCGGTTGCCGCCCAACCCCGGTGCGATCTGGCTAAGCAGGGAGCTGGAGTGGAGTCAGAACGGCCGGCGTGTCTCCGACGCCGGTAGGACTGTTGTGGCCCCCTGCGAGGGCGCAATTTGGCTTGGAGATCTAACCCTGCTAAATGCCGCAGGTGATGCGGATGTCGATCCCTATGCCCAGTACACCTTGTTCACGGTGCTCGAATTCGGCGCCAGCTACGGATCAGGTGGCATTGGTGGCCTGGTGCAGCCGCTGATTGGTGAACGGGTATTTGGCACGCTTAAGCCGAATCGGCTGGAGTGAGCGGAGGTTGTGGCTACGGCTTGATACCTCAGCCAGCAGCAGGAGCAAAAACCTAAAAAACCCGTACATCTCACTCAAACTCATGCAAACGAATGACCCAAGACTTCTTCTGCTGACTGGGGCATGCCCAAGCCCACCAGGAGTTGAGAGCCAACTCACCGAAGATCACATTGGGGAGAATGAACACTCACGGCACTCAGACGTTTGCACAGAGCGCAGCCACCATCTCGTCTTCTCCTTGTCGTGACTTATTTCCCTGCCCAGCAGGTTCTCTCCACTTGCTCCACCCCGATGCAGTTGTGTATCCAGCAACCAAGAGGCGATCACAGCTCACCCCTACCGTCAAGCGCGTTGCAGAGCCCCCACATTCAGCTGCGGTAGTCCGTGTGCCATTTGAGTTCAGTCTCCACCCGGCCCAGTCGTATTTGCACTGCCCATAGGTACGCCATTGTGGCGTGTAGCTATTAGATCGAATGCGCTGAAGAACAGCCTGCTCGCTTGGGCTTAATGGTTTCGTGGTCGGACCATTAACAGTGTTCGTTCTGCCTCGCCAGCGCACCACCAATCCGCTGCTGCACTCCTGCTGGGATAGCTGTCCATTTGCGCATGCCTGCTGATGGGGCGGCACGTTGAAGGGGGTCGTACCGGAGCCTGAACGAATCCGGACCCGTTCAACCGGACTAACCACCCCATCGCGCACCAGCTCTTCGAGGGAGGCATCAAAACGGGGCGGCGGCCGGCTCGGTAGGGCAGCTGCCGTTTCTGGACGCAGTGGCCGGGCCAGGGGCACTGGCGGTGGCGCTGGCGGCATCGAGATCGTCAGCTTTGAGCTGGCTCCAGCCGCGGAGGTCGCTGGGCAAAATTGCTCCAGAAATTGCTCCCTCTCTGCGTCTTCAGCCTGGTCCCATTTTTGAACATCAACCGGCAGAGTCTTTCGAGCCATGCCAGGTCTATCAATAAAAATAGAGACCTGCCTTGAAATACGCTTACTAGTCATGCAATCATAGACTCTTTGCGTTAACCAGTAGTATATTGCGTCATAATTCTTTCCGCGAGCAGTGTCGAGTTGCCATAAGATATGTAGATGTCGTGGATTGCCATCAACAGGTCTGCCAAAGCCATGATGCAATGCTGTTTCGTAACCATGGAAGCACGACTTGTAGCTTTCAAATTCTAGATACTGCTTATCTTTGCAATCACTGAACGAATCGATTGGTGGCGCCGAGGGGTTAAGCTTTGGCGCAGCACTGACCTCATGGCCTGTTGCCATAAGAGCATATGCGCCGAATAGCAAAAGCGGTATACGCATCAAGAAATAATAGATTTCATGATCATTGACTGGATTAAACTCTTTGGCAAGCTCTAATGCCACGCTAAGCCAGCTGCGGCCTCCTCCGCCAGGGGTCAGAGTCGAGACGTCATGAGCCTATTTTTTTGAAAATTTACTGCTCACCAGTTGGCTTGATGTAACCAGTATCGATCAAAAAGGCCCGTAAAGCTTCCGGGAAAGAGCTGTAGACAATTTCCCGGCCCAGGCACTTGCCGTTGTCATCCAAGTCACCCTTGCACTCCTTAAGCCCCTCCTCTGAGGAGTCGTAGCGCTGAGTCATGCGATCCCAACCCTCATACAGCTCGCCCACCAGCGCCTTATTGGCGACGTAACCGGCCAGAAACCCATTGGGATATTCAGGGTTCTTCTGTTTGAACCATTCGGCCATGCGCTGCAGTTTGCGGCGATGGAGCGGCTTGAACTCAGGCCGATGGGACACATCCACAAATGCATCTCCCTCCAGCTGCCAGAGACGAGCGGGTGCCGTGCTGCATGCGTAGCAAGCAAAGCGGTAGAGGAACCGGTTATCAACGTCAACGATCAGGAAGCGCCCATTTCGCAAAGGGTCCTCTGCTGGTGAATCACCCCCGTCGAAAGGTCCGAGTGTCACCTCTCGCCAGGTCTGCCCGCTGCGATCGCTGGTGAGCACCTGGATCTGATTGCAGCAGTGCGCACCTCCGGTGAAGGAAGAGAGCAGAACCTCGGGGTAAGGGTTCTCAGGATCCATTTCTGCGATCTGAACCACCGCAGCTGGACTGCCACCCCATTTCTCGGCGCCAACGAGCCGGCCGACCTCGATGCCATTCAAACGAACGACAGCCACCGGCTGGAGCACATTCGATCCGGACTCGTTGATCCGCCGCTGCTGCTGCGCGTTGACCTCCACGGCGCCACTGCGTAACGAACCGCTCATGCGGTTGTTTTGGTAGTCCATCTTCAGGACCTCGGCCACAGCAGTACTGCCGCAGAGAGCCCCCAGTCCGAGCAGGCCGGCAATGAAACGAGCTCCTAGAGACATTATGGAAAGGGCCGCTCTAAGCGAGGTTGAGAAAAGAAAGGGACTAGGGGCTACGCCTCAAGAGAGGCTGATCAGGTAAGCACTGACTACTGATGACAACGACTAATTATTGCTCGACCCATTTCCCCATTCGAGCATCCCACTCCTGTCCATATTCAATTTGAGGAATCCAGTTCCCCTCCTCATGGGATAGTACGTTCCCTTCTGGGAAGAGTTCAATCCTCTTTGGATGACTGCCAAACTTCTTTTGAAGCATCAACCGCTCACCTTGTATCTTGTTGTCGTGGCTAAATTGTGGTACTAGGTTCATTGTGATGGATTTCCAGAGAGTTATTTATCCTTAAATTCAATTCGCTCAATGAGCTGTTGAAGCCGCTGGTCTTGCCCTCGGATCTGGTTTGTGAGCGTGACACCAAGCACTATCAATGCACTTAACCAGACAGCAGAGGTAAGAGCAACAGCCCTCCACGGGAAGGTCATACCACGATCAGGAGACAGCTCCTCCTCGGAAGATTTCTTCTGCTTTTTAGTCTTACTGCTTAGAACAGCCCCATCTTCTGGCTCTTCAAGGCTCAGAATGAGCTGCAGCAGGGCTTGAGGAGTGGCGGGCACTATCGCGCTAGATGCTACATCTGCCCCCATCAGCCTGGTTAGTTCATCGCGGCACTGGTTGAGACCACCTCCGGCCCAGAACAGCCCCCACGCCTTCTTATGGCGATGAAGGACCACCCAACGATGGGGTCGCTTGTCGTTTCGTACAAGCTGGCAAGCTTTAGCAAGAGTCCAGGTTCTCCCTGCACTCACTGACGGTTCAGAGCTCAGAAGAAGTCTTCCGGTTGGGTCTTTGTCGTAGCCAGTAGCTAGCTCAAGCGAAAAAACGTCAACAATTTGTACTTTGACCCCTTTCTGATCTGGGTTCCAACTGGGCGACATGAAGAGCTGTGCTCCTCCGACATTGTGAAGGCAGGCAGACGTGAGGTTGTTGTCGGGCATCAGCAGAAGTTAGCTAGTTTGTGATAATGAATTTCCATGTTGGCCATTCCGGGGAACCTCAGCAAAATGTCTTGGCTGCCTTATCCACCAGGGTACGACTATTGATTGGCGCCCAAGTACTTTTGGACCAATATTCACGCGTAGAGCATTTTATTTGGTGGGTACTGGAGAATTCAACGCGTGCCGGGCGTTCGCTAAGCCTGCTTGTGTTAGTACTTTCTACCTCGATTCGACCTGAGCTACGCGAGACCAGTTTGATCCATTTATCGTAGCAATCAGACTCTTGACCGCTACCGTATTGGCCAGCCATCAACCAGCCGTTTCCAATTGGTTTAACAGGTTTCAAGATTGGACACAAGTCAAAGCATCCGCGTTGCCATCTTGAAATTTCGGCGCCTACGGCAGCCAATACAGCAAGAGGAGAAGGTGGGGCCATTTGCCCATTCCAAGTATTCACACTACCGTTTATTTTGTGATACTTAGGGTAGTTTATTTCCACATATTTTCTTAGACGTGCTTGCTCAGCGGAGCTTTTGCAAATGAAAGCGGTGTGTGGGGGGAGGCGATACTGATCTTTAAAATAACCTTCTTGCGCCAACACCTGACTGCCGTCTAGAGCGAATAGCGCAACAAAACACGGCATCGACGGCCTTAGAAGCGACTCCAGTGATTTCAGTGATGGCATAACTTAGAATTGCCTGCAATTAGATACTAGCCAATTACTCAGTGGCTTTCGACATACCTTAGCAATAGTGGTGAAGAGCTGCCACTCTCAGCGTGTGGCACCTGTTGCGTGTACGTGCTCTTCCGCCATGGCGGGTGCCGCAAGCAGATTGCGGCGCTGGGGACATGCCAGGCAGGCAGCCTTGCTCGAATTAAGTTTAATCGCTATCACTGCAGGCTTAGGGGCGAATTCGGCTCTCCAAGTGTCAACGATGTGGGCAGATGCAATCCCTTGGCTATTCAGCGCCACGTTTATGGTGGTGCGTAGACAGACTGAACGCTGCCAGACACGTCTTAATGGCTCTTAAAACTATGGGAAGCCAGGATCGATTGGCCTGTATTTACTACGCCTTTACTGTTTAGCGGAATGGGTGAATACCACCTAGAGCATCTGCTTCGACTATTACCTTGACGTATTTATCGAACAATAGGGTTGAGATCTTGTGCTCAAGCAGGCCAGGCCAGCTGCAACTGCCACGCTGAGTGTGAGCTCGGCAACAGGGAATGGCAGCGCCGCGATGGGCTGCCGCTCCCACTGACAGCCGAGACGGGTCATGGCCACAACCGCAACGCACAACAGCTCCAGGGCAACTGATGAGAGCAGCGAGCTGCTTGAGCAGCACCACCAGGAGACTGCTGAACTTGAGAGCAACAGCACGGCTGACTATCCACCCGCTGATCGCCAAGTCGGCATCGCTCTGGCTGATGCAGAAGAGCCCAGCGCCAGCGAGATCCAGCCTAGTAACGGCCTCGGCGATGCCCTCAAGGCCGAGCGCAGGCGCAGCAACAACCTCGAAAAAGAGCTGCGCGGCTTGCGCCAGCAGCTGACCCGCTTCTCGGAGATCAATCCCGAGGAATACGCCCGCCTTCAGCAAGCCGAACGCCAGAAGCAACTGCTCGAGCAGCAGGTGGAACTGCGCGAACGTCAGATGGAAGAGGCTTCCGCCCGCAAGGTGGCAGCCGTTGCAGCGGAACGCGACGCGGCCCATGAGCGCGTACAGGAGTTGCGCAAGGAGCGGCTGCTGGAGCGCGCTTTCTCAGAAGCAGAAGGACGCACCGGCGGGGACGGGCGCGGCACCTTTTTTCAGGTGTTCAAGGGCCAGCTGGGCGAGAGCTTTCGGCTCACCACCAGCAAGGACAGCGTCGATGTGCTCGAACCACTCGACAGCCAGGGCCAGCCCCTGCTGGGCGATGACGGCCGGCCGCTGAGCACCGCTGACTTCCTCGATCAGCTGCGTATCCACCCCGTCTACGGCTTCCTATTCCAGCAGCGCGGTGCCATGGGTACGGGGACACCTGGACTGGCAATAACGCAAGCAGCTAGCGGTGGCTTTGGCGAGGTGCTCAACCCCCAGGCGATGAGTGCCAGTGAGCTCTACCGGGCTGGCTTTGTCACCAACGGCCGCAGCCCACGCCGCTGAGCACAGCCGTTCAGCAAATGGCCAGCCGCTACTACCTGGTGTTCTGGAGCCGCCGCTCGACAGCCACCGTGGTGCCGGCTGCCACAGCTGCTCAGGCCCGCATTAGAGCCCATGCCCGCCATAAGGCGGGTTACGGCACCCTCCTCTCAGCCCGCCAGGCCAATGCCGCAGACAGTCGCTTGATCCGCAAAGGGGCCTGGGTGCGTCGCCGCAAGGACGGCAGCAGCCCCCAGTTCGGCACTGCTGCTGCACGAACAGCGGCCAGACGCCAGCGCAGCCGTTACCGAAACTGGCTGTGACGCCAGGACTCAACCCCTGGGCCAAGGCCCAGGACGCCCTACACCTACTGGATCTTTACGGCGGTGAGCACCGGCAGCATCCTGCTGATTGTTTGGCTGGTGCTGCGGCCCAGGCCGTGAAAGCAGAAGACCGCTCGCGTTCAAGGTGGCGGCCCCACCCTTGAAATGGCCGCTCCCCCCAACAGCGCCAGCAGCAGGTTGAGGGTGGAATCAAAGCCTCCTTGCAGCTGCTCCAACGTGCCGGGGCACACCTGGCCGACGGCACGGCCAGCCATAGATCGCTGGCCGCAGATTCCGGCAGCCAGCCCGTAGACCAGCAGCTGGGCGGAGATCACCACCGCCAGGGTCTTAAAAACAAAGCGCTCACGATCAAAAGGTGGCCTGGGTGGCGGCAGTGGTGTCAGCGGCTGCGGTGCTTCTGCCATGGCCTGCTGCTCAGGGATGGCAGGTGAGTAGCCAGCCGGTGCCAGTCCCATCAGCCTCCCAACGGGGTTGCCAGTTCTTCCAGCTGTAGTGCTGGCCTGCGCCGTTGGTGTTGGCGGTGTAACCACCAGCGACTAGATCAGCTTCTCCGTTGGGGTCGTTGTGAATGGCGACCGCCTCGGTGAAACCGATCACCACGCTCCAATGGCCGCCACCTGATGGCGCAGATACAGAACCGTGATGCAGCCAACCCACGGCAACTGGCCGTCCCAGGTTGATCTGCTGCTCCAAAGCTGCTCGATCACCATTGGTCGCGAAGTTGGCGGTCAGCCCCAGTGAGCGCAGCGCTGAGAGTTGGGCCTCTGCACTTGTGCTGTCGCCGTATTTGGCACGGATGACGTTGTAATCATCGTCCGAGCTGACCTTGCCCCAGTACCGGGCGAGCATGGCGCAGCTACTGGAGAAGCACTCCCGGTAGCCAGTGCCAGAAGCGTTGTCGTTCTGGTTCTCCCAGGCCACCGGCAGGGGATTGGCATGTGCTGGGGCCTCTGGAGCCGGGGGTGCCGATGAGAAGGTTTGCCGCCAGGGTGCGGCCTCGGTAAGGATCGCCGGATCAGCCGCAATGACGACCTGGCGGAGCAGCTCGATGCCTTCCTGTTGTTGGGGCTGGGCTTTCCAGGCATCCCAGAACTGGCGCCAGCGCTCAGCTGAGAAGGGCGCTTGGGCGGCAGGAGTGGCAGTCGGAGTTGCGGACATGAACAGCAGGGCAGTCCTCTGCTGTTGCCGTTCCGCTCATCCACACAGTGGTTTTCGCCACAGACAGTGGAGCAGGTCAGAGAGGTCGATGATGTGCCTCACCCCTGAGAGCAACAAGCACTACTGCCAGCTGACGCGCAATCTCGACGACGAGAAGCTGCTGGAGGTCGATGCCCGCTAACGGCTGAACCCCAGGAATTCCATTGACCGGAAGTAGCGCGGGATGGTGACGGACGAGATCCACCGGCACCGCCAGTTCAAGCGAGCAACTCACTCGTTCTCTCTGGCTTGCGAGCGGCCTATGTAGTTGACACTGGGCACTCAGACCCTTCCAGAGAGCAACACCACAGCCAGCAATACGCCCACCAGCAACAGCTCGCTCACGGTCGTGTCCATGTCGACCCCGATACAGATCAGCACGACATTGTTGTCGACATCACTGCAGAATGCGCCCCCCATGCAGGGGTAAACCCCCCACATGGGGACTGGGTCTGATCACTCCGTTCCGCCAGTGTGCCTTAGTCCGGCTTTGCAGCCGCTCCCTTGCCCGCCCTGCTGCCATGGCCAGCTATAAGGTCACCCTCGTCAATGCCAACGCGGGGCTCAATCAAACAGTCGACTGCGCCGATGACCAGTCGATTTTGGATGCCGCAGCGGAGCAGGCCATTGATCTTCCATTCTCCTGCCGTGCTGCTTCCTGCGCCTCCTGTGCCGGAAAGCTGATCAGTGGCAGTGTGGATCAGGAGGATCAGTTCATCCTCAGTGAGGACCAGATCACAGCAGGGTTCGTGCTGACCTGTGTGGCCATCCCCACTTCGGACTGCACAATCGAGACCCACGCCGAGCAGTCGCTCTACTGAGTCACTGCCCAACCGGGGCAGCCCAGGCGTGAAAAGCAGCTGCCCTGAGCAGGTGGGTGCCATCGGCCTCCCATTGCCGCGTGCGTTGCAGCTGGTTGAACACAGAGCTCTGATCGCCAAAGTGATCACTCTCCTCCACCGGACCAGCTGGGGGCGACGGGTTGCTGTGGGCCATGGCGGACTCCAGAGCGGTATCAGCCACGATGACCCCACATGGAGCTGGAGCGATCCCCCCGGATGGGGACGATCGCCCCAGCTCAGCCTCAGCCCCGCCAGGTGGGCAAGCCGCCACTAACCAGGGTGCCGCGATGACGCCAGAGCGCCTCGGGCGCAAGCTCAATGCCGTGCTCGGCGGCTAGTTTGGCCGCCGCCTCGGTGGACTCGGTGGCACAAAGGGCCCGGGCAAAGGCGGTATCGCGCTCCAGCAACTCCTTGAGCTGGTGCAACGCTGCAGCGGAAGGATTTTCGGCCTGGGAGGCCGGCAAATCGCAGGTGGCCATGGGGACCCCTTCTCAGAGTGATACCAGCCTAGGAACGGCCACCCCGTTCGGACTCAGTTGTATTCGCCTGGAATGTCCTGCTTGGTCACCGTGACCCGGCCCACCTTCTGGCCTGACAGGCGCAGCCATTCATCGCTGGAGAACTCGTAGCCAGGCGTTCCTGCGATCAGGGCCACATCATCAGCGGTCGCAGCGGTCTGCACCGCCTGCCGCATGGCAGGGTCATCCTGCATCAGGGCCAGAGAGGCCTTCAGCTGATCGAGGGAGATGGCCCGGAATCAAAGCTGCCCTGGCGCAGGCTGGTCAGCTCCTGGTCCACTTGGGCCAGTCGCTCAAGCACCAGGCTCAGATCCAATGGAGTGAGTTCGCCGTCAGAGCCCCACTTGCGGCAGGTGCTGCCCAGACAGCTGCTGGAGCCGCTGAGGGGATGGGAGTCCGTCATGGCAGACCTCCGGGTTGTCGCTGGATTCAGTCTCCTTCCACTGGACGATTGGCGATGCCCCCAAACAGGGGCAATCGCAGGCCCGGCTGGCTCAGAACCAAGCGAGCTGAGCCTCTTCTCGGCTGTTCACCTGTGCCTCTGGTGTGCTGCGCTGAAACTCCATGCGAATCGAGCGTTCCTGCTCGCCATCGGCGGCGACAGCGCGGATTGGATACACCTGCTGGCCATCGCGGAAGGGCACCTGCACCCGGAAGGTGCCATCACTGCTCAGCGGCACCGGCGCATCACCGATGAACAGGCTGGCGCTGGGATCGGTCGCCCCATAAACAATCAGCTCGGCATCAGCCACCAGCCAGAAGGAGCGCTGCCGCTGCACACCACTGCCCGATTCGTTGCGGCCGCTGGCCCACAGGCCCACACCGGAGGCATGCAGCAGGCCGGCGTGATCCCCCGTGAAATCGTGCTCATGCAGCATCTCCGAGCCGACACGGCGACTCTGGGGGCTTGCGGATGTTGCCAGTTGATAGAGGCGCTCATGCTCCACACCGGCGCCGCCGCCACCCAACGGTTGACTGACCGGTCCGATCGGACCGTCCAACGAGAAGGGCACAAAGACATCCGCCACCACCGGGCTGGGGCCCTCGGCCGGCACCCGCGCCACAGATGACACTGCCAGCTTCAGCCAGCCAGCGGCGCCGAGTCGGTAGCCGAGCTCCACGCGGTAATCGCGATCGCTCAGTGGTACCGGCAGATACCACTCCGTGGCGTTCGCCGGAACCACTAGCTCCTGCAGAGCATGGGGATGGGATGCCCCGTGCTGCAGACCCGTGACATCGGCCACCCGCAGGCAGAGCTGCTGGCCGCCAGCGGCGACGGCACGGGCTTGATCAGCGGCGCTGATGCTCCAGAACACGTAGGCCCACTGGGGATCGCGAGGCAGGAACGTCACCTGGGTAGTGATCGGAGCCTGCGGTGTTGTGGTGGCAGCTGGGCTGCTGGGAGCAGCAGGATGGGCTTCTACTTGGGCCAGCACCTCCAGTAGCTCTGTCTTGGCCAGGTTGGTGTAGCTGCGCACCCCGAGGCGCTTGGCCAGCTCGCGCAGCTGGGCCAGGGTTTGATCCAGAAAGGATGGACTGGTGCGCGGAGCGGAGGCCATAGATCGCAATCCTTCACATTCCGAAATAATCGCAGCAGTCGCCCGGCTGGCGGCGACTCTGTCAGCAGACGGGGATCACACCAGCTGCCTCTGGAAAGCGCCAGCTGCCTGCTCCGCCAACGGTCCTTGAGCAGTTGAGGGCGCCATCCATCGCTTCTGGGGGCGCCAGGAAGGCCTCGCTTGGCGTCTTGCTGGATAAGCGGACGCAAACACAAAAGAAGGCCCGATCTATGAACGCTTGTAAGGGTCCACTCCGACACGGGCCCGGACTCAACTTGGATGGTTGAGCACCACTCCAGGAGTTGGGATGGCCGCTTCTAGCCTGAGCGTTGGGGAACTGGAAGCCCAGTACCCCCTCTATTGCAAGGCGATGCGCAT
>NZ_JAGQCP010000061.1:0-12411 GCF_024346255.1 Cyanobium sp. BA5m-10
CGGGGCACCACCTCCTTGATCGAGTCGCTCACAAACACGTTGTTGCAGTAGAGCTTGATCTCGCCCTTCTCCCAATCGGCCCGGCCAGTGGATTTGGGGAAAAACAGGATGCCCTGCAGGTTGTAGGGATAGTCGGTGTTGAGGTGCACCCACAGCAGGGGATCGCCCTGGAAGGGATAGAGGTAGCGGTAGAGCTCGATGTAGTCGTTGTCGGTAAGGTCCCTGGGGCTCTTGCGCCAAGGGGCCTCGCGCTTATTGACGGTTTCGCCTTCCAGCTGCACTTCCACCGGCAGGAAGTCGCAGTAGGTGGTTATTAAGGTGCGGATACGGGCCGGCTCGATGTATTCGAGCTCCTCCTCCATCAGGTGCAGGATCACGTCGGTGCCGGGCTCGCTGCGCTCGGCCACCTCCAGGCTGAAGTTGGGGGAGCCATCACAGCTCCAGCGCACCGCCTCCGCGCCAGCACTGGCCGAGAGGGTCACCAGCTCCACCTGCTTAGCCACCATGAAGCTGGAATAGAAGCCCAGGCCGAAGTGGCCGATGATCGCGTCGTTTTCTTGCTTGTATTTCTCGAGGAAGTCTTCGGCGCTGGAAAAGGCAACCTGGTTGATGTAGCGCTTCACCTCATCGACATTCATGCCGATGCCGTTGTCGGAGATGGTGAGGGTGTTGGCCTCGCGGTCGATGCGGATCGAAATCTTGGCTTCAGGCCCTTCGCTGCAGTCGCCAGCCATCGCCGCCATGCGCCGCTTGCTGATGGCATCCACGCCATTGCTCACCAGCTCCCGCAGAAACACCTCATGGCCGCTGTAGACGGCCTTTTTGATGATCGGAAAGATGTTTTCGGTGTGGATCTGAATCTGGCCCTGTTCCAGCACCGTCATGGCAAGCGTTAGGTCGTTGGGCCAAACCTTACGGAGCTTGGGCCTTCCGGCTCAATGGCTCTGAGGGAGGGGTCTCCGAACTTTGACTTGGCTAAGTCTTGGTTTGGTTAAGTGGTGGTTTGCTTAAGTGGTTGCTTGGCTAAGTGGTTGCTTGGCTAGGCGGTGGTTTGCCTAAGCGGTGTCTTGGCTAAGTCTTGGCTAAGCTAAGTAGCGCCGCTCACAACCTGCCTGCTACGCCGCTCAGCCTGCCTGCTGCAGCTCGGGCTTTTCTTCGGGAAGGATGGCCCCCTGCACGGGACACACCTGCAGGCAGATGCCGCAATCGATGCAGGTGTCGAAGTCGATCCAATAAAAGTTTGTGCCCTTGCTGTTGGCACCTTGGCCGGGGTTGATGCAAGCCACGGGGCAGGCATCAACGCAATCGGCTACGCCCTCGCAGACGTTGGTGACGATCGTGTGAGCCATCTCAGAATTTTAAGGAGCGATCCAGAGGGTACGGCCGCAGCCGCGGTCCTGGCCGAGGGCTTCCGCTTCCGCCTGGTTGGCGCAGGCCCCGCTGAGCAGTTCAGCGCAGGTGCCCATCTGGTGCAGGGCCTCCAGCTGATCGAGGGCTGCGGCCAGGTGTTGGGGGTTGCCATAGGCCACCAGCACCGGCGAAGGGCTCCCTATGGCAGGTGCCACCAGCTCCCGCACCGCTCCCACATCGAAGCCAAAGCCCACTCCCGCAGCTTCGCTTGGCTCTGGGCAAAAGCGACCCACCAGGGCGTCGTAACGACCGCCGCTGGCAATCTCCACCGGCACCTCCTGGCCCTGGCAGACCAGCTTCAGCACCAGGCCGTCGTAGAGGGCGAAGTGGGGCTGGAAGCTGGGGTCGAGTTGCAATTGCACCCCCAGGCGCTCTGCGGCCGGGGCCACCGCAGCCAGGGTCTCGCCCATCTCCTTTAGCAGGGGGATGGGGCCCAGCCATTGCTCCAGTTGATAAAGCACCTTGGCTGGCTCGCCGCGCAGCCGCATCAGGTTGCCCAGGCGCTGCCGATCAGAATCCGGCAAGGCCAGTTGGGCCAGAGCCAGCGGGTCGAAGTTGGTTAGGGCGGCGCGGGCAGCGCCCTGCTGCTGCTCGGGTAGCTGGCGCAGCAGGGCGCTGAGCACCCCGTGGTGCCCCACCAGCAGCCGGGGTTGGTGATGGGCCTGCAGTCCAAGGGCTCCGGCGGCGGCAAGCAGCAGCCGCATCAGCTCCACATCGGCGGCGGCGGTTTGGGCCCCGAGCAGCTCCACGCCGCTCTGCAACTGTTCATGCAGCCGCTGGGAGCCGCCTTCAGCCGTGGAGCTGCGGAAGGTGCTGCCCATGGCCCAGAGCCGCAGGGGGCGGGGCCGCTCGGCCAGGCGGGTGCTGGCGGCGCGGGCGATCGAGGCGGTCAGTTCCGGACGCAGCCCCAGGGGCTCATCACTTGCCAGCCGCACCAGCTCGCGGCCGTCGATGCCACCGCCGGCTTCCAGGGTGTCGAGCCGCTCAAAGCTGGGCGGCGCCACCTCCTGGTAGCCCCAGAGCCGATACACAGCTGCGAGCTGATCGGCGATGCGCCGGTTGCCCTCAACTTCACGGGGGTTGAGATCCCGAACGCCAGCGGCAGGTTGCAGGGCCATTGCGGCGTTGAAGGTGGGATGGGGTGGGCTGATCCTATGGATCGAATCAGGGGGAGTCGAGTTCGGGGGCGCCATAGCTGGCGCCGGCCAGGGGGCGGCAGGAAGCCAGGCCCTCGATCAGGGCTGGTTGCAGGTTCGCTCCACAGGCCAGGATCCGCCCCGAGTCGATCGCAAATGCCGAGCCGTCGTAGGCGCTCACCACGCCGCCGGCTTGCTCCACAAGCACCGCTCCGGCGGCCAGATCCCAGGGCGATAGGCCCCGCTCCCAAATGCCATCGAGCTTGCCGGCGGCCACGAAGGCCAGGTCCAGGGCCACTGAGCCGCCGCGGCGCACGCCCTGGCTGCGGTGGGTAAACCAGGCAAATTCGGCGTAGTTGTTGTCGAGTCGGCTGCGGCGGTCGTAGGCAAAGCCGGTCACCAGCAGGGCCTGCTCAAGGCTGGGGCAGGCGCTAACGGCCAACCTGCTGCCATTGCACCAGGAGCCCAGGCCAGGTGCGGCCCAGTAGAGCTGCTCCAGGCCTGGTGCGGCTAGGGCGCCGAGCATGGGCTGGCCGCGCCAGCACAGGCCCACCGAGGTGCCAAACAGCGGGTAGCTGTGGGCGTAGTTGGTGGTGCCATCTAGGGGATCGACGCACCACTCCAGCTCGCCGGGCCTGGGGCGGCGTCCGCTCTCTTCGGCCAGAACGCCAATCTGCGGTGTTTCGGCCTCGAGCAGCGCCAGCACCGCTGCTTCAGCGGCATGGTCTGCCTCGGTGACCAGATCGCCGGAGCGCCCCTTCTCACGCACCTGCTGCAGGCGGCCAAAGTGCTGGCGCAGTTGCTCGCCACCGACCTCCGCCGCTCGGCGCGCCACCGCCGATAGGTGTTCGAGCTCGCCGCTGCTCAGGCCCGATTGCTCGTAGGCCGCGGTGCTGGCTGCTTTCATTCCTCCTCCAGGGGTAGGGCGCTGCGCACCTTCCCGCGGCCAAAGTGCCGCCCAAACTGCAGTTCGTAGACCTCGTCCTCCTCCTGGGTCACCACCTCCAAGGGGCCGGTGGCCCGGGCCACGCAGAGAAGTCCGTAGCCACGCCCGCGCAGCTCCCGCGACAGCCCCAGGGCCTCGCGCTGATCGATTTCGCCGCTGATCACGCGCACGGCGCAGGCGGTGCAGCAGCCGTTGCGGCAACTAAAAGGCAGTGGATCACCCTGCTGCTCAAAGCTGCGCAGGATGTATTCCCCTTCGGGAACCTCATGGCGAATCACCTGGCCGGTTTGGAGCCAGTGAACCGTGATCGGATGGGTGCGAGTCATGCTGCTACATTGCCATCTGGTTGCCCCATTTTGCCCCTGGAGAGGTGGCCGAGTGGTCGAAGGCGCAGCACTGGAAATGCTGTATAGGGGCAACTCTATCGAGGGTTCGAATCCCTCCCTCTCCGTTATAAAGCCGGCCTTGCGGCCGGCTTTTTCATGGCCTTCAGGGATTGAATGAATCAATCCATACTTAGCCAAGTTGCTGAGTTAGCAAGTTGCTGATTTTGATATAAAATTTTAATTTAAATCCTTATCGTTGTATATCAGCCGAATCGGCCGCTCACGTAGTCCTGAGTGGCCTGCTGGCCGGGGGCATTGAAGATCCGCTCGGTGTCGTTGAACTCCACCAAATAGCCCACCTTGCCAGTGCCACCTTCCACTGCTTCGGCATTGAAGAAGGCCGTTTGATCAGCCACACGCACGGCTTGCTGCATGTTGTGGGTCACGATGATGATCGTGTAGCTGCGCTTCAGCTCATGCATTGTTTCTTCGATCTTCAACGTGGAGATCGGGTCAAGCGCTGAGCAAGGCTCGTCCATCAAGATCACCTCGGGTTCGGTGGCGATGGCTCGGGCGATGCAGAGGCGCTGCTGCTGGCCGCCCGAGAGGGCAAATCCGCTCTCCTTAAGCTTGTCCTTGCATTCGTCCCAGACTGCAGCCTTGCGCAGGGAGCGCTCCACCAGCTCATCCATATCACCCTTGAAGCCGTTGATCCGGGCGCCGAAGGCGATGTTCTCGTAGATCGATTTTGGGAAGGGATTGGGCTTCTGGAACACCATGCCAATGCGCCTGCGCACCTCCACTGGATCCACCTTGGGGTCGTAGAGATCGTGGCCGTCAAAAACAACCCTGCCCTTGAGCTTGCAGCCTGGAATCAGATCGTTCATCCGATTGAGGCCGCGCAATACGGTCGACTTACCGCAGCCTGAAGGTCCGATAAAGGCGGTCACCCGGCCGCGGGGAATATCCATGAACACATTTTTCACCGCCTCAAACTTGCCGTAGGAGATGGTGACGTTCTGCAGGGACATGCAGGCATCCCCCGTGGAGGAATCGGTGGACTGGCTGGAGTTGGAGCTGCTGGTCATTGATCTGGAGGGAATGGGGGAAACGGAGTGGCTGGAGGTTCGGTCTTCAGACTTTGGTCATCCGGGCTATCCAGCGCGCCAGCAGGTTGGCGGCCAGGATCATCATCACCAGCACAAAGGAGGCAGCCCAGGCGAGTTCGTTTTGGGCTTCATAGGGCATGATCGCGAAATTGAAGATCAACACCGACATGGTGGCGATCGGATCAAACACCCCATCAGGCCAGAATGAGGAGAAGAGAGCCGTGAAGATCAACGGAGCCGTTTCACCGGCGGCTCGGGCGATTGCCAGCACCACACCAGTGGCGATCGGAGTGAAGGCCGATGGCAGGGTGATCCGCATCACGGTTACAAATTTGGATGCGCCTACGCCGTAGGCACCCCAGCGCAGCTCCTGGGGCACCAGTTTGAGCCCCTCATAGGTGGTTTTAATCACAGTCGGCAGCATCAACACGGCCAGGGCGATACCGCCAGCCATGGCGCTGTAACTCTGACCGAAAAATACACGGGTGGTTACAACAATGCCGTAGACGAATACACCGGCGATGATTGAAGGCACACCAGCCAAAACGTCATTGCCGAAAGCAACGAAATTGGCAAACCAGCCGCCGGTGGAGTATTCGCTGAGGAAAATGCCGCCCCCCACTCCCACGGGGATGGCAATCAGTGACGCGATCAGGGTTACAAGTAAGGTGCCGATGATGGCGTTACCAATACCTCCACCCTCCATTCCGATGTCGGGTGGCAGTTGGGTGAACAAGCCCACGCTGATCAGGCGGCCGCCTTGCATCAAAACGTAGAACAAAACTAAAATTAGCGGTAAAACCGCAATAGCAGCAAATATCGAGGCAATGCCGGTGAACAGCAGATTGCGTAAGTTGCGCGTCAGCCAGGGGTCGTAGCGCAATGGCCGCCGGTCAAAAAGGGCGGTGTTGTCGTAAGTGATCGGAGAAGGATTGGCCATGGTGGTGATCAGTAACGCAGGCTGAGGCGACGGACGATCCACTGGGCCGCCACATTCACCGCGAATGTGAGCACCATCAGGATGAGGGCGGCATACATAAGGGCCGACACCTGGATGCCATCGGCTTCTCCGAACTGATTGGCGAGCATCGAGGCGATCGTGTTACCAGGCGCCAGCAGTGAAAAGCTGAAGTTGAAGGAGTTGCCAATAATCATCGTGACCGCCATGGTTTCCCCCATGGCCCTGCCTAGGGCAAGCATCACGCCGCCAGTTATGGAAGAAATAGCTGCCGGCAATATCACGCTGAATATGGCTCCCCAGCGGGTAGTTCCTACCCCGTAGGCTCCCTGCCGCAGTTCAATAGGCACTTGATTCAGGGCATCTCGTGAGATGGCTGTGATGATTGGTAGCACCATCACCACCAGGATCAGGATGGCCGGGGCCATGCCAGGGCCCTGGGGAGCGGTGTCAAACAGAGGGCTCCAGCCAAACAGTTCGTGCAGCCAATTGAGGACAGGACGGATGGCCGGCCCCATCACAAAGATTGCCCAAAGTCCGAGCACCACCGATGGAATGGCGGCAAGCAGTTCCACCATCAGGCCAATCCCCTCCCGCACGGAGCTGGGGATCAGGTCTTCGGTGATGAAGATCGCCGTGCCCACACCCAGAGGGATTGCGATGGCCAGAGACAGGATCGAGGTCACCATTGTGCCGTAGATGGCGGTGAATGCCCCGTATTGCTCGTTGACGGGATCCCAGCTGGAGATGGTTAGGAAGCTGAGGCCAAAACTGGCCATCGCCTCCCGCGCACCCTGAAACACCGTGATGAAAATGCCAAGCAGAACGATCGCGACAACTGAGGCGAGCGCCAGGGTTAGCTGGCGAAAGCCCAGGTCGAGCAACTTTTCTGAGGGTGGGCGGCGACGCAGGGTGAAGGCGTCAGCATCTAGATTGCGATTTGGATTCGTTGGGCCTGAGCCCGCTTGGCTGGAGTCCGTCAGCATGGGTAGGGATGGTTTTGCATCGGTCAGCGCTAAGCGGCCGATCCAAACGAAATCTACGAAGGGCTCCCCTCACCCCCGTTTAAGCAGTGATTAACGTCTGGGAGACCGTTAGTTTGGGGACCAACAGCGCGGGGCTGAGCCGCCGTTTTCATGGGTCGACGGGGTTCTAGGCGCATGCATCTAAGTAAAGGGGTGCCATGTCCCGGATAGTTGGCATCGACCTTGGCACCACAAACTCAGTGGTGGCGGTACTGGAGGGCGGCCGTCCCCAGGTGATCGCCAGCGCTGAAGGCGGCCGCACCACCCCCTCGGTGGTGGGCTTCAGCCGCGACCAGGAGTTGCTCGTCGGCCAGCTGGCCCGGCGTCAGCTTGTGCTCAACCCCCGCAATACTTTCGCCAACCTCAAGCGTTTCGTTGGCCGTCAGTGGGACGAGCTTGAGGAAGACAGCCTGTCGGTGCCCTACAGCGTGCGGGCCAACGACCAGGGCAACGTGCGGGTGGTGTGCCCAGCCACTGAACGGGAATACGCCCCTGAAGAGCTGGTTGCCAGCGTGCTGCGCAAGCTCTGTGATGACGCCGCCACCTACCTCGGCGAGCCCGTGGAAGCGGCGGTGATCACCGTGCCGGCCTACTTCAACGACGCCCAGCGCCAGGCCACCCGCGATGCCGGCCGCCTGGCTGGGATCAGCGTTGAGCGGATCCTCAATGAGCCCACCTCGGCAGCCCTCGCCTACGGCTTTGATCGCAGCACCGTCAAGCGGGTGCTGGTGTTTGACCTGGGCGGTGGCACCTTTGATGTCTCGGTGCTGCGCATCGCCCAAGGGGTGTTCGATGTGAAGGCCACCAGCGGCGACACCCAGCTGGGCGGCAACGACTGGGACCGGCGCATCGTCGATTGGCTGGCCGATGCCTTCCTGGCGGAGCACAGCATTGATCTACGCCGCGACCGCCAGGCCCTGCAGCGGCTCACCGAAGCAGCGGAGAAAGCCAAGATCGAGCTAAGTGGCGTTCAGAGCACGCCGATTTCCTTGCCTTTTATTGCCACCGGCCCCGACGGGCCGCTGCATATCGAAACCACCCTGGAGCGGCGGGTGTTTGAGGGCCTCTGCCCCGATCTGCTGGATCGCTTGCTGCGGCCGGTGCAACGCGCCCTGCGGGATTCGGCCTTCGCGGCCGAAGACATCGACGACGTCGTGCTGGTGGGTGGCTGCACCCGCATGCCGATGGTGCAGCAAATGGTGCGCACCCTCATCCCGCTGGAGCCTTGCCAGTCGGTGAACCCCGATGAGGTGGTGGCGATCGGTGCTGCGGTGCAGGCGGGGATCCTCACCGGTGAGCTGCGCGATCTGATGCTCAACGACGTCACGCCCCTTTCGCTTGGCCTGGAAACCATTGGCGGCGTGATGAAGGTGCTGATTCCTCGCAACACCTCGATCCCTGTGCGCAAAAGCGACCTGTTCAGCACTTCCGAGGCCAATCAAAGCTCGGTGGAGATCCACGTGCTGCAGGGGGAGCGGCAGATGGCTGTTGATAACAAGAGCCTGGGGCGTTTCCGTCTCTCTGGCATTCCGCCGGCGCCTCGGGGTGTGCCCCAGGTGCAGGTGTCCTTCGACATCGATGCCAACGGCCTGCTGCAGGTGTCGGCTACTGACCGCACCACCGGGCGCCAGCAGAGCGTCAGCATCCAGGGGGGCTCCAACCTCAGCGAGGAGGAGATCACCAAGTTGATTGAGGAGGCCGATCTCAAGGCCAGCGAGGATCGGCGCAAGCGAGCCGAGATTGATCGCCGCAACCGGGCCCAAACCCTGGTGGCCCAGGCGGAGCGCCGCTTGCGCGACGCATCCCTTGAACTGGGCCCCTACGGCGCCGAGCGCCAGCAGCGCTCCGTGGAGATGGCCCTGCGCGATGTGCAGGATCTGCTGGCTGCCGACGACCTGGTGGAGCTGGAGCTGGCCGTGAGCCAGCTGCAGGAAGCTCTGTTTGGCCTCAACCGTCGCTTGCAGAGTGAACGCAAGGCAGAGCAGGGGCCGCTGCAGGGGCTCAAGAACACCCTGGGCTCGCTCAAAGATGAGTTGTTTGCCGATGACGATTGGGATGACTGGAACCGCCCTGGCAGCGATCCCTGGGCTGCTCCCCCCAGTCGCTACGACCGGGATCCCTATAGAGAGCCCTACAGGGAGCCCTATCGCGAACCTGAACCGGCAGCCCGCGAGCGCCGGCCCCGCAGCGATTCAGATCCCTGGGGGGATAGTTCCTACCGGTGACCTCTAGCCCCGCCGCCCCTGCCGACTACTGGTCGGTGCTGGGCCTAGAGCCTGGCGCCGATGCCAGCAACCTCAAGCGGGCTTTCCGGGCCCAGGCCCGCCGCTGGCACCCCGATCTCAACGGCAACGACCCGCTGGCGGAGGAGCGCTTCAAGCTGGTCAACGAGGCCTATGCGGTGCTCTCAGATCCGCGCCGCCGCCAGGCCTGGGAGGCCGGTATGCCCGCTGACGGCCCGGGCCGGGAGTCCCAGGATCCCTTTGCTTCCGGTTTCCCCGACTTTGAGGCATATCTCGAGGTGCTTTTCGGTGAGCGCCGCCGTCCCCGCCGGGCCGCCGAACCCGAGTGGCAGGAACCCGAGCCTGAGCCCGAGCCTCCTGCGGAAAATCGCCGTCAGGCCTCTGGATCGGTAACCGCCGCCCCGCCGCCACCACCACCGGTGCGGGCTTCCAGCGACCAGGAGAGCCTGGTGGAGCTCACGCCGGAGCAGGCGTTGCAGGGGGAGCGGCTGGAGCTGGAGCTTGCTGATGGCACGGCGGTGGAGGTGTGGACCCCTCCTTTTGCCGGCGATGGCTGGCGACTGCGGCTGGCGGGGGTGACCCCCGGCGGCGGTGATCACTTTTTGCAGTTGCGGGTGCGCACCGAGGAAGGCCTGCGCATCGACGGCCTGCGGGTGCTCTACCCCCTCGAGCTGACCCCAGCGGAGGCGGCCCTGGGCTGCCATGTGGTGGTGCCCACCCTGCGCGGTCCGGTGAAGCTGCGTGTGCCGGCCGGCTCCTCCAGCGGCCGCCTGCTGCGCCTGCGGGGGCGGGGCCAGGAGTGGGCTGAGCAGCGCGGCGACCAGCTGGTGGAGGTGCGCATCCTGGTTCCGGAGCAGCTGGGTGAGGCGGAGGCAGCCCTCTACAAGCGGCTGCAGGAGCTCGCCGACGATCCCGACGAGCAGCACCGGTGACACACTGGAGGTCCATTGCCCCATGCCGCGATCCATGCCGGTGCATGTGCTGCTGTTTGATGCTGGAACCGATCAGGAAGGCATCCATTCGTTGGAGCTAAATGGCCGCACGGTGGTGCTGCTGTTTGAAGACAGCGACGATGCGGAGCGCTACGCCGGCCTGCTCGAAGCCCAGGACTTCCCCGTGCCCACCGTGGAGCCGCTCGACCGCGAGGAGATGGAGCTTTTCTGCGGCGAGGCGGGCTATGAGGCTCGCTTTGTGCCGGCGGGCTTCCTGCCCCAGAGCGCTGAAGACCGGCTGCTGATTGCGCCGCCTGAGCGCAACATGGATGTAACCAACTGGCAGGAGCAACGGGAGCAGCAGGAGCAGCAGCAGGACCAGGCGGGCGAGAGCGCCCCTGACCCCAGCCTCGAAGCCTTCCGCCGTCAACTGGAGGGCCTTCTGTGAGCATCCCTCCTGTGAGCGGCACTGATCGCGGCCACCTGCTCACCGAGCAGGCCAATCCCCTCAGCGAGCGGCTCGACCAGCTGCCCACCGACGAGCTGGTGGGCCTTTTTTGTGCCAACGAACGGGAGCCCCAGCGGGCCCTGGAAGCGGCGGCCCCGGCCCTGGCTGCCGCCGTTGATGCCATCGCTGCCCGTTTGCAGGCCGGCGGGCGACTTTTTTACCTAGGTGCTGGCACCTCCGGCCGGCTTGGTGTGCTCGATGCCGCTGAGTGTCCGCCCACTTTCTGCACGGCGCCCGAGCTGGTGCAGGGGGTGCTCGCTGGCGGCGCCCCAGCCCTGCTGCGCAGCTCCGAAGGCCTGGAGGATCTGGCAGCTGCTGGCCGCAGCGACCTGGAGGAGCGCGGCTTTGGCCCGGCCGATTGCTTGGTGGGTATCGCTGCTGGCGGCACCACTCCCTACGTGCTCGGGGCCCTGGAGCACGCCCAGGCGATCGGAGCCCTGGCAATCGCCATGGCCTGCGTGCCAGCCGAGCAGGTGCCGATGCCCTGCTCCATCGACATTCGCTTGCTGACGGGCCCTGAACTGCTGGCGGGCTCCACCCGGCTCAAGGCCGGCACCGCCACCAAGATGGCCCTTAATTTGCTCTCCACCGGCGTGATGGTGCGCCTGGGCAAGGTGCACGGCAACCGCATGGTGGATGTGGCCGTCACCAACAGCAAGCTGGAGGATCGGGCCCTGCGCATCCTGCGCGATCTGGCTGGGCTGGAGCGGCAGCGCGGCCGGGAACTGCTGCAGCAGAGCGGCGGCTCCGTGAAGCTGGCCTTGTTGATCGCGGCCACTGGCCTGGACGCGGCCTCAGCCTCAGCCCACCTGGCCAGCCATGGCCCCAGCCTGCGCCAGGCCCTGGCGGCCTGCGGCGCTCAGCTGAATGGCCCCCAGTAGGGAGCCGTAAATAGGTCGAGCTTGCGGCGTGTGGCGGCAGGCACGTGCTCCTTGGGCGTCATCAGGGCATGGCGCAGGGCCTGGTGGGCGCTGCTGCTGGGTCGCTGGGCCTCCACCCGCTGGGCAGCTAGCCGCACGATCTGCTGGGCCAGGCTGGCGTTGGCCTGCAGGTTGGCTATCACCATTTCAACCGTCACCGAGGCGTGTTCCTGGTGCCAGCAGTCGTAGTCGGTCACCATCGCCAGGGTGGCGTAGGCGATCTCGGCTTCCCGGGCCAGGCGCGCTTCGGTGTGATTGGTCATGCCGATCACTTCGCAGTCCCAGGAGCGGTAGAGCTCCGATTCGGCCCGGGTGGAGAAGGCCGGCCCCTCCATGCAGAGGTAGGTGCCGCCGCGGTGCAGCTTGCGGCCCTCGGGCATCAGGCTTTCGGCCACATCGGCCAGCAGGCGGCTGAGCGCCGGGCAGAAGGGCTCGGCAAACGCCACATGGGCCACCAGCCCCTCGCCAAACAGCGTCAGCGGCCGCTGCTGGGTGCGATCGATGAATTGATCCGGCACCAGCATGTCGAGGGGCCGAACCTGCTCCTGCAGGGAGCCCACCGCCGAGAGGGACAGGATCCAGCGCACGCCGAGGGAGCGCAGGGCCCAGAGGTTGGCCTGGTAGGGCACCTCGGTGGGGGTGTGGCTGTGGTGGCGGCCGTGACGGGCCAGGAACACCACCTCCAGATCGCCGATACGGCCGAGCCGCAGGGCATCGGAGGGGGCTCCGTAGGGCGTTTCAATCGTGAGCTCTTGAATGTCTTCGAGGCCCTCCATGGCGTAGAGACCGCTGCCCCCCAGGATCCCCAGGCGGGCGCGGCTGAGATCGATGCCGTTAGGGGAGTTGGGGGTGGGGCTGCTCATCGGCGGCGGGGTCTGGCGACGGGGCGTTGAAAAGG
>NZ_JAGQCP010000062.1:0-12194 GCF_024346255.1 Cyanobium sp. BA5m-10
TCGGGCGGAACGTTGACTACGGCCATGCCGAGATTGCCCAGAACGGCTCCTCCTTCGGCAGGAACCTGGTCCATGTCAATTCCGGACTCAGCAAAATCACCGCTTCGTAGCAGATCGGCCGAACGGACGCCTGCAAGATTTTCTAAGGTAGCGATAGCCTCAGTAGAAGCTTCTTCGCGGAAAGTGACAATAAAGCGGCCAGTGGTTTCAGCTTCGCTGGGTGCTGTGAATCCAGAGTTCATGAGTTTGTTCCTTGGAAAGGGATTAAAGATTGGATCGAATGCTCAGGGACAGGGAGAAACCAGGTTGAGAAATACCATTTACCCGCCAGGGCGTGTCAAAGCGGATGAAGTGGAAGCTTCAACAATGCGGCGGACCGTAGATATTCTCATTTGACAGCTTTTGCCCCGTCTAAAGCACGAGATCAAGATGCAAAAGACCAGCCCTTAATGGCGCGATTAATTGGTTAACTTTTCAAGCCTAATGCCATTCTGGGCAGCCATCTGCTGCTTATCTGACCCTTATGTGCCTCAATGACATCGAGGGGTAGAACAGCCCGTTGTAGCTCCCAGGTCAATGGATTGTCATGTGGACGCTGGCTAGCGAGGTCGCACTTATAAGGATTCGGCAGCACCATGGGAAAGCCTGAAACCCCTCTGTGCACTGACTGAGACATCTGCACAATTCCACCTGACACATATCCAGCTCTTCCTAACGTTTGACATGAGAGGCTTGGGCCGGCTTGCCGGGACAAGCCCTCTCGATGGAAGGGTTAGGCATCGCCGGTGCTTGCATTGAGACTTCTGAGTTCGGCGAGCAGTGTCAGCTCGTCTTCGAGCCGCATGTATTGCATGTCTTTAAGAACATGTACTGCATTCTCCCGAAAAATCTCTTCAAATTGAGGCTCGGTATCGACTCTGTGCCACATTGCGTTGAATCCGCTGACTGCGACATACTTGATGGTGTTCATATCCATTAAGTAATAGTTCCTATAGCCTCGCTCCTTAAGGAGCTTATCAACTTGTTCGCGTGTCTCTGGCCATGCGAAGTAGAAGATAGGACGGGCTCCCGCTGGCTTTTTGGTGTGATCACCAAGTGGTGAGTAGCTATGCAGGAGAGAGCTTCTCGCTGCCCATAATTCATATGGTGTGAAGCTCTTCCAGTTAAATGGGGTATTCGTTCGTAGAAACGTCTCGAACCGTTCTCGGTTTGACTTTGCCGGAGCTTCTTCCGATAACGAAGCGCAGATGTCTATAAACGAGTAGAGCAGCAACAACGAAGGAAGTTTATGCTTTTGTTCGAGTGCCTCCATTGCGGCGTGGCGCAAGTCATTCAGAAGAATGAGTGCTGAGAGCGTCTGAGGATGCATACGATGCCTAACGCTCCAGATCAGAAGCGGGCAGGAGATCAGGACTGTAAAGCCCACCCTCTGCTCCCGTCTTCTGTATCTGGATGTTATGCATGATCACTATGCTTAAGCTCAGAGAAATACTCTTCAAACACATTGCGAAGGAACTGAGAAGAACGTCTTGACACACCTTTCAGGAGCTTGATATTGTATTCTCTGAAGTCCATTGCTCGAAGCTTGCTGCGCTTTCCTTTCTTGAGGAGTAAGCAGTGCAAGTTTTGATCATTTCCCTGTATGTCCAATAAGTCTTCAAAGTCTGAGATATTAATTACATGCATAGATGGATGCTCTTCTCCAAGTTTCGGCAACAGCATATTTCCAAAATACAAGGGATCTGCAACAACGCAAACCATTTCTACACTCTTGACATCCTTCGCAAACATCAACTCACTGAAGAGCCCCGCTTCAATATCTGCCTTGGTTCTTTGGAGCTGGTCAAATGCTTTGGAAAGAGTCTTCCTGCAATCTTGTTTGTAGCTGTCAATCGAGCCTGTCTTCTTGGTTCGCAGGAAAATAGACGACTGCTTAACCTCGATGAGAATGAGGTTGTCATGCCGCCATACAATCCAGTCCACAGAGTCAACAGAATTTCTACCCTTTTTATAACGCACTTCTGAGATAACTTTCCACGATCTTAAATGCGCATTTAAAAGCCGGCCTACATAATCCTGAAATGCGTACCCGTAGGCCTCCTTGAATACATTAGTTCCATTTCCGCCCGAGTACTTCTCTATGAAGTCGTAGTAGAGATAGTGAGAAATCTTGAGGTATAGGCAGTTCTTGTTGATTATGAGAAATAACTCTTCCTTTGGTCCATTTGGCACCACCCCAATGTTGATAATCGGAAATTTCTCAAGAGCATTGTCAAGAGAGCCGGCGTAGGCGAGGATTCCAGCACGGTCTCTTGAAGCCCATCTTAAAAATGCTTCTTCAGAATCTGTCGAAACGGATACATCATAAGTTTCACTTACTTTGGCTAGAGCATCTGGCGACAACCTGCAAAAGTAGGTATTGTCCAATGATAAGCACAGAAACACATGGAAGAATAGTTGATCGAATGTGAGACCCAGGGTTTCCTGAAAAATATCTTTGCCTACCATCTGCTCGCGATTTGACCAAATATTCTTATAAATATAAATGGCTCGGGCAAACCCATTAAGTAAAGCACCTTGAAATGGAAATTGTCTGTAAGCGATTCGAAGACAGATCTCGTCCGGCGTCAGCTCCTCAGTAGTACCTTCTTCATAAAGGTACCAAAGCTTGCGAAAAAGTACTTGCAGATCACTTTTGCCAGCATCTATGCCATTTGTGGAGGAGCTGTGATTAAGAACAAAGAGGGCCGCAAATAATAGAAAGCTGTCGTTGACGAGTATTTTACGATAAGCTAAAAAGTCGCTATTGGCCTTGTATATCTGATTGCCAAGGTCAGCAATCGCTCGGAGGAGTGAGTTTGTCTCATACGCTCTTAAGTCGCATGCGACTTGTTCGACCGTAGCCTCAATGTGAAAGTCAATTACATAGATATCTTTGCCCAGAATCGTCGCCTGAGGGAATTTCATGCTTTCTTCTGGTCAAAGAGTAGATTCTGCATAACGCTGCCCCTGAGTGGCAGGCAGAGAGCATGTGGCGGCGAAGCTGAAAATTTGAGGTGGCCTGTCCACTCGAGGGGCTTGTTCGAAGTGCCCAAAGGGCTTGCCAGCCATGTTGAGGGTAAGAATAGTCAGGCTATCTTTGTTTAATAAAGCATCAGAGACAATTCGAGAAGAGACAAGGCATCATGATTGCTCTTGCTGTTGCTCTTCAACTATTCTCTGAAGAAGCCAGCGATCATTTTCTGATGGATTCCTTCCAGTAGAACGGCTCATACCTGTTCCAACAGGGTCGCGAGCCCAATCAGTAAGTTGTTCTGTGCTCCAGCTGCAGTAGAGATCGATTTCCTGTTCCACCTTCTGTAAAAGAAGCTCAGAGCGTTTCGGCTCCTTGATCGGCATGTCATCAAAGAAATATATGGTCTCCTCAATGAGGAAAGCAGCCTCAAGGTCATTCAGACGCGTATGAGCCTCCTTCAGCTTTCTATAGAAGCGTGCTCGCGGGAATCTGTCAGGTGGTGTCCAGGGTTGGTTCCAATTCGGAGCACCAATTCGCGTATCTGGCACTGACCGAAAATAAAGTACCTGGTTTGACTGTCGGGCTTCCTGTGTTTTATTCATCTCGAGTCGCTCCTGCATCAGCTGATCCCTGGGCATTGAAAAAGCTCTAATAGCACCCAAGCCAACGAGAAACACAAAGATATCGGCAATCTTGGCCAAGGATAACAACCAATACAAAACCAGCACCCAAATGGCCTGACTTGCCAATGACATGACCATGTGCCCCCTGCGAGCTCTATAAGCCTCGGAGCACCTCAAGATATTGATAAGGGGAGGAACGCCAAGAAAATACGAAAATACAAACATGAGCACCATATAGGGCAGAGCCGCCATCCATCCATGTGCTTTTATGATGTAGAAAACACCGGCCCATTGTAGAAAATTGCCAAGGTGACTCAGAAATTTATTATGCGGCTTCATGGATGCCGCATATCCGCTTGAGGTTGTGTCTATGTTCTGTGTCATGAATCAAAACCAACAGTACAATCCTGGTTATAATGGCAATTGAAGCTCGGTAGGGCAACAACCTCTTACTGGTATTCCCTTGGTAAGACCAGAGTTGTCGGCCAGGACCTTCGAACGCTCAAGATCAGAAGCGGGCCAAGACCTCAGTCAAGAAGCAAACCTATGCTCCCGTCTTCTGCATCTTGATGTTGGGGGCCCTTGCTTGTCAATCTGCGTTTAACTTGTCAACGCATAGGCTTGAAATAATTTCAATTAACTCATCTTGCGACCCGGGATAATTTATGGATGGATGCTCGGGGATTAGTACCCCAGCACGCCGATCCATTTCTTGAATGTACCAACGGACCGCCAGCGCGTAACTGTAAAAATGTCTTGAGTCAAGACTAATGATTGTTCCAAACTTAGCTGACAACCACGGACAAGCACTTTCACTACGGCGATCAGTCTTTCCTCCTTTGTGGATAATTAGGTTTCTTACGACAGAAACTTCAAGCAGTATTCTTGAGCTGAATCATCTAGGGAACCCCCCAGCCCAACAGCCGCGAGGACTGCCTCGAACTTTCCAGCACCACGTCTTTCCTTCGTGGCAATTGACTTGCAAAGCTCTTCATAGACGAAAGAAGCTCTTTCTTCTTGGTCTAAAGACATGAAGTCGAATATGGGAATTCTCAGTTTTGCCAGCGATTCATGCTGATCAAGCGCGGATATGTTCCGGAGGCGGCTTACGGCAATCTGTTCGACAAGATTCTCAAGTATGCACCATAGCCTAATCAAGAGGAGTTCATATAGATATGGAAAACCAGGCGCAACTTGCTGCAGTGCCCAAGCTTCGAGTTTTTGAGCTTTTTTGCGACGCTCTTCAAACTCTAATGGGTTATTGACTAATGGGTGCTGATCACGTTCGAGAGCCTCACTGGCTCTTTTGAGCAGATCAAGGGTATTCGAGGCCTTAGAGGCGTATCTAAGGCCTGAATTGGCAATATCCTCAAAATATAATAGACTCTCAACTTCCCTGTTGGCTTCACGAAAGATACTTCTTAACTTCATTTGTGTTCCCGCCTTGATGAGCCGGAGATGTCATGCAGGGCCTTGGTCAAAGGATTAAAAGCAATGTAGAAGCGGAGAGTAGCGGTACTTTAGAAGTTTTCTAGGGATAGCGCCCAACTCTTTATTGGACGGTTCCGTGAACCGAGGCGTGCACGCCGTGCCCTTCTGATAACCAAAAACGACTCGAGTCGTTAATTCTCTGAGACTTTTTACCCTGCATAAGGTCTTTCAGAACTTTCGCCCAAGATAGCCGTGGTTCACGGGTCCGTGAACCAACTGTTCAGAAGGTTACAGAGCGTCTGCGGGGCTACGTACACCGTGTGGCCCTCGATTTAAGACGTGGGTATAGATCATGGTGGTACTGACGTCCTTGTGACCGAGCAGCTCCTGGATCGTGCGTATGTCCTGGCCCCTCTCCAGTAGGTGAGTGGCAAAAGAGTGGCGGAAGGTGTGACAGCTGGCCGCTTTGGTCACACCGGCTTCAAGTACTGCCCTTTTCACAGCCTTCTGTACCAGGCTCGGATCGATGTGGTGTCGCCCCTGATCACCAGATTCTTTGTCGCACCATCGCTTCTGCTGGGGGAACACCCACTGCCACGCCCATTCACGGTCTGCATTCGGATACTTGCGGGCTGATGTGACCCAGGGGGCACTGACCCTGCTCATGCAGCCGGCGCGGGATGCGCACCAGCCGCACCCGGTCGCGCAGTTGATGCTGCAGGGCTTCTCTCGCTACCTGGATCAGATCCTCGCGCTCAAACAAAAGGAAGAAGCGGCAGGCGCTCCAGCACCAGGGCATCGCGGGCCCCCAGGGCAAAGCGGCTGAGGGTTAGGGACTGCCCGATAGCCGGCGACACCGGCCTCAATGCTGATTGCCACGGAACAGCAGAGCAACGAATCACCCGAACTGAGCTTCCACCTGCTCAATCAGTGCCTCTGCTTGGGCGCATCATGCTGTGCGATCCAAGCCCAGTTCGTCGGTCTCATCGTCGTAGCGGCACTGCACCGAGAAGGTGCTGAATGCACGTAGCGGCAGGAGCTCGGTTATGTCCACACCCCACACGGCTTCAGGAGTAATCACTGAGCACACCCTGGCGGATGGCCTCATGTACTAGGGATCCAGGCTCCCGCACGCGACGTGCGGCTTCTCCATTGGAGTGGAGCACCAGATCGACCGACAGGTCAGGTTGGGCTACTGCTCCCCAGAGTTCGGCAAGCAAGGCGAAGCGGTCTTGCCCTGCAAGCCAGTCATCTGGAGCAGTGATCAGCAGGTCTACATCTGAATCAGCACGAGCCTCTCCTCGAGCTCTTGAGCCGAACAGGCGCACCTCTGCGTCTGGGATCAGCGCGCGGATAGCAGCAGTCATGCCGGCTAACCGCTGAGCCATTGGTAGCTGTTCAGAAGCGGCCATGACCTCTCCTGACGGGCCAACGCCACTTGCGCTGTGCCCCAACTGTTGCGCCACAACCACTTTAGCCATGGCTTGTACGGTGAAGGTCATGCCCTTGATGCACCGGCTGAGACGCCGCAATAAGGGTCTTCCTTGCATCTTTGAGCAGCAGAAGCAGTTGCTGCTGGCGCAGTGGCGATGGGATGAATCCGAACCGTGTGTAGAAGCCAGCCTGCTCGGCGATCAGCAACGTCCGCCGGATCGCGCTAAACGACAAGCCTGGCAAGGATGACCACAGGCAGCGGGAAACGTCCCATGCCCTGCACCTGGCGAGTGAACAGATCTTGCAGAACTTGATTGACCTGTTCAGGACGCTCCAGCAGATCCATCAGAGCCTGGGCTTGGGATCGAAAGACCTTGAACAGGCGCTGATCAAGGAGTGTTTGCTCGGCAGCGAGGCAGGCGCTGTCGAGGATGAGGCCGGTGAGCGATTTGTGGCTCCTTTCGGCGGCACGGCGTGGTGCGCAAGCCGAGCCGGGCAGCGGATCAGCCAGGTCGACAGCGCTGGGGTCGCCGGCGTTCTGGGCACCGCTACGAGTGCTGCTGGAGAACGAGCTGGCGCTCTTCATCGCCGATGCCTATCCCGCGTCAGCATGGGGCAGAAGGTGTTTCATGCGCACTGGCATCTGATTCCCAAGCGAACAGGTGATGACAAATCCCTCCGCGGAGGCGTTCGGGGGGGTATTAAGGGCAAACAGCACAACTGAGCCGTGGCCACCAAGACGCCAGCGCGCAAGAAACTCGATCGGCCAGCGGTCTTAGCAAGGATCGAAGAGATCCTCTCGGCTGGGGCTCCGGATGCCGACAGCCTGTTGGCATTCGCAGAATTCATCAACGGAAAGCCGTTCCCTGAACCTGTTCTCACGCTGACAGAGCTAAAAGCCTCAGTGTGCAAGGTGTTTGGTAGCAAGAACGCTACTGAGCTGCGCAAATCAAGTGAGTTCAACCTCGCGATGGCGGGCCGAACATTTGATCTGAAAACAAAGGCAGATTGGCTAAAGCTCTATCGGGAGTGGGTTGGAGTTCCCCATAGCGAGCGCGCCAAAACTGGCAAAACATCCATTAACGGCATCGATGTCTTAGAAAATTTCAGGCCGTGGCATGTGTTCTCACTCGATCCTTCAACAGCCAGTGCCGATGACATCAAAGATGCCTTCCGCAGGCTTGCCAAGGAACACCATCCCGATGTTGGCGGCGATCCGCGAGTGATGGAGCGGCTCCAGAAAATGCGTGACTCCCTTCTTGCCTTTCTGTAAACAAGCTGATGACGACGACATCCAACCGATCACGTGATGCCTTCTCCTTTCAGGAAACAGCAAGAATCCTTGGCATCAGCGCGAAGAAGCTCAGTGGTATTTGCCAGTTCTTTGATGCCCATGCTGATGATGAATGGGAGCTCATTGAAGGGGAGTTCTTTGAATACGAACCTGGCCAAGCTCGCAGCCGTCGCTTTTACGAAGAAGGCGTGATGGCTATCGCCAAGTATCTGGAGGAGAAAGAAGGTGGAAGCATGTTGGCCAAGATTTATGAGTTCTTCACCCAGCATCGTGCGCGGGTGACGCGCACACTCGTCAAACGGCGCATCATTCAAGTCACCCAAGATCGAAGCTCCATCCAGATCCGAGGTGATCTGGTTTTTCTTGAACAGCGCTCTGTTGTGAGGGTGCTGGGCACCAACGGCAAAGGGATGGCTGGCACCATTACAAGAATTCAAGAAGAAAGTTCTGGTCTAGAAGGTGCTGAGGGATTAGAAATCGGTGTTCATTTTGATAGCTTTGAGGGCAAAGACCAACGACATTGGAGCCAGCGCGGCATCGTGCGTTTGGCGAAGACAATGAGGGATAAAGGCAGGATCACCAAGGCGCGTAAGGCTTGGGTAAAAGCTGTTGCCGATGTTGCAGAGGAATGTTTTGAGGTCCAGCGAAAGTTGCTTGAAAGCCATGAAGCCAGGGTTAAGGCAGCGAAGGACAAGGTTCGTCAGAGGGCACTACGCAAAGATGGATCTGGCTGTGCCATCTCCGGTTACAAACCATCTGAATCCGAACAGTATTCAGTTGAACTCGAGGCGCATCATCTGTTCGATGCCAGCTCACGTCCCGACCTGGCAGCCTATGAAGAAAACCTAATCGCCATCAGCAGCAGTATTCATCGAAACTTCCACAAGTGGATGGGAGCCAAGCCTTGCGAGCCCAAAGACTTTGTTGACTATCTCTTGGGCAATGAGATGAGCCACTTTGATGGATCACCTAGTGTCAAAAAGAGGAAGGAGCAGAAGCTCCAAAAGCTGATGAATCGGCTTGAGCTGCTACAGGCCAGATTTGAGGGAAATCACTTGCTGTACTAACGGTCGGGTTCAGGCGCGTTGCGGCGCGCAGCGGAGCAACGCGCCTGAACCCGTTGTTAGGTTATGCCACTGTGTTCCACAGTGATGACTACATTTCCCTTTTTGTGTCCTTTGTCGACATACCGGTGCGCCTCGGCCGTCTGTTCCAGCGGATAGCGCCGATCAATGACCGATTCTATCTTCCCCGCTTCAATCAGCTCTTTGAGGAAAATTAACTCTTCTTTGCGCTCGGGGGGCGAACCAAATATTACTTTCTGGCCGCCTGTGATGGAAGTCCATAGCATTTGGCCCATCTCTTGCAGCCCGCCGGCCACTGCAAGATAAAGTCCCTTTGGCTTGAGTGAGCCTTTACAACGTGAAAACGAAGTCTTGCCTACGACCGTGTCCAAAATGATGTCGTATGTCTCACCGCTTTGGGTGAAATCTTCTTTGGTGTAATCAATGACTTTATCGGCTCCCAGAGATTTTACTAATGCCAAATTCGCGGTGCTGCATACCCCGGTAATTTCCGCCCCATAGTATTTGGCAAGCTGGATCGCATACGTACCGACCCCTCCAGAAGCGCCATTGATCAGGGCTTTTTGTCCTCGCTGAAGTTTGGCCATATCCCTCAAGAAATACAATGCGGTAACTGCTCCAAAAGGAACGGCGGCGGCTTCCTCGTAGGTCAGATTGGCCGGTTTTATGGCCAGCGCCCCTGCTTGCGGTCGACAGGTGTACTCGGCATAAGCACCGAATATTTCTGAGCCTATCCCAAAAACCTTGTCGCCTTTCTTAAACAACGTCACGTCCTTGCCGACGGCTTCAATTTCTCCGGCCAGTTCAGTCCCCAAGATTGTTTTTTTAGGTTTGCGTAGACCAAACATTAATCGTGGTAGAGGCCCGAAGCCGGGAGGGACAAAGGTAAACCCGCGAACATTCACATCCCCTGCTGTGACGGTTGCCGCGTAGACCCTGATCAGGACTTCACTGTCTTTTGGCGTGGGTTTTTCTACATCTTGAAGATGAAGCACATCCGGCGGCCCGTATACTGTGTATACAATAGCTTTCATAGATTTCCTCCGAATTGAACTTGATTAAGCGCGATATCTCGATTGACCGAGACCAGCGGCAAAACCTAACGCTGGCCATCACCTGGCCGCAAGGTGTGCTCGCCGAAGAAAATAGCCTCGTGGAGGCGGCTCGGGTGAATGGCGGTGTTAGACGGATGGAAATGAAGGAATCAATCGCCGTCGCTATAGGTTTCATTGTAGATATCGCTTATTGTTCTGCCCTCATAAGTCCAGTACGTTCCAGGGTTAAGATTATAATCGGTGCCCATTGCTCTTGCAGTCGCAACTGAAAGTCCCATCTGCTCGCCTTCGTAGTCGACTTTTTTGGGATTCACAACCGTAACTACTGAATCATTTCGCGTGCAGATGAGGGTTGCCCCGTTGGGTATTCCCATCTCCTCAAAGTTCAGATTTGGACGGCGTGATCTGAGCGTCTTTGCGGCCTGCAAGGACTGTTCGTCGATGCCAGTTGGCTCAGAGGAGGCTTCTGCAGTGGCATCAACTGCTGTATTCAGCAGCTTCAGAATTACAATTGCTTGTTCAGGCTCGATTCGAAAGAATTCTCGCTTGGGATTGACCCTGGAAGGGCCAAATGCAGTGTGGAGCGCGTCTTCTACGGCATCACAGTCGTCAACCTGACAAGCATACTCCAAGCTGAATGGAACTGGAACGCCAGTAGTGTAGAGCTGGCTAAGCCGAGTGCCTACATCCTCCTGCCTCGTTTTGCCGATCTTGCAAATGCCTGGCATCGCAGGGTTAGTCAACACGTAGACGACGCTAGGCACTTTCTGAAACACTTCTTGCACAAGTCTAACGCTGGCCATCACCTGGCCGCAGCCAGCTCATTGATCAGAATAGATTGACTGGAGGCGGCTCAGGTGAATGGCACTGTTAGAACGCCAAGTAACCTTATGCACGGATCAATACCAGATCGTGTCGCTGCGGGCGATTGAAAGGTTTCAAAGAGCTTGACTTAATATGTTGCGAGTCCCACATCGTGATCAGTTCTTCAGAAATCTCAAGAACTCGATTCACGTCTGCATTATGGGGAACGCTGCCGCGATGCACGGCGTCGTTTCGTAGATCAACGAGTGCCGACTTTATATCTGAGTGCAATATATGTCCTTGATTGATTGCTTGAGACACAAGTCCGCCCAGAGTAAACTTGTGACCTGCCGGGAGCGTTAAGAGCGAAGACAGGACAGTTTCACATGCTGAGCCTGCATCGATGATTGATCTTCTGGGATCTCCTCGCCTAGCTGCCATTCGCGCCGAGGCGAAAAGCTCAAGGTATAAAGGCACCTCGGATCCGATACTATTGATAGCCTTTTGAAGCACTCTCGCATTAATTAGTCTTTCGGCGCTGACACCAGTGCCGGAAACGCTTATTGTGATTATTGGCGATGCTACCGTTGGGATCGAACTATTCTCACCACATCCAACCATCGTGACAACACTTTTGCTGCGGCGATGAATTACCTTCGGATCTGGATCTACGGGATTCAGTGATTGAGCTGTTATGCTCCATAGCCACCGGCAAAACGATTCCCACCAGTCAGAGACATTTTCGACAAGCATCTGATACCCACTGACTTGGTCAGCGTTCAAATCGAAGTCGAGACGAGTCTGCGCTGGTACCGAAATCAGTGCGGAAGTAAGCTCGATGTATTCAATATCTCTTTTAACTCCCCATATTTCATCCGGCAAGTGCTTTTCAACACTGCGGACTATTGATGCTGGAGCAGCGAGCGCACTCTGACCAGCTTGCTCGCTAGGAAACTCAAGCTTTGCCGGAACTCCGGAAACCTCAATATCAATCCTCAATCCAAGGACTTCTTGCTCAACAAATATATTGTGGTCGAACGGGATCGCGAATTGTATCGCGACGTCAACAGATGAATTCATAAGGTATTCGCATCAAGTCATTCTAACTCTTTATTGGACGGTTCCGTGAACCGAGGCGTGCACGCCGTGCCTTTCCGATAACCAAAGACGACTCGAGTCGTTAATTCTCTGAGACTTTTTACCCTGCATAAGGTCTTTCAGAACTTTCGTCCAAGATAGCCGTGGTTCACGGGTCCGTGAACCAACTGTTCAGAAGGTTACAGAGCGTCTGCGGGGCTACGTACACCGTGTGGCCCTCGATTTAAGACGTGGGTATAAATCATGGTGGTACTGACGTCCTTGTGACCCAGCAGCTCCTGGATCGTGCGTATGTCCTGGCCCCTCTCCAGTAGGTGAGTGGCAAAAGAGTGGCGGAAGGTGTGACAGCTGGCC
>NZ_JAGQCP010000063.1:0-11549 GCF_024346255.1 Cyanobium sp. BA5m-10
ATCCTGGAAGCCCCGGCGCACGATCTCAGGGATCAGGGCGCCAGCGGTGGTGCCCTCCATGAGCTGGCTCAGCTCGGAGGCGCCACTATGGGTAAGGGTCATGGTCTGTGTTCGGTTTGGTGGTAGTGCTCCGAACAGGGTCACAGACCGGCCCACCCATTGCCACAGCTGAAAAGTGAGGGAGGCGAGCCGTCAGCCCCGGCTACGCCGGGGCTGATCCCCCCGAGTTACACCACTTGATGGGACGCCGCTGGGCTGGCATTCAATTTGTTCAGGCGCTGGACCGGAGCCACGCCAAAGACATCATGCGAGCCACCCACCGAGAAGGCGCGCTGTTCGTAATGTCTGAAGAACTAGTTGAAAGACAGGATCTCCATGACCTATTGCGCAGCTGGCTAAACAGGCAGGGGTGAGCACCAAAAACACCAGAAGTACCAGCACTACCCGCAGGCTGTTTGCTGCGTAGGGGTTTCTGCGCTGAGAAATGACGCTGAGCCTTCATCCCGTGCTGCGTAGATCGGTATGCGGCTTGCGCCATTCAACCCACTCGCTCCCGCTCGGGGATTCCAGCTCTGCGCTGAACAGGCCGCACATCCGGCCTTGCTCAACCCACTCGCACCTGCTCAGGGATTCCGCTGCACCCCAATAAGGCCCAGGTCCAAAACTCTTGCGTTGCCCACCAGTGGCTTGCTCCGGGCTTCCTCAGTCTGAGGCATTCCTACGTCATGCCTCCGCTTCGGAAAGTCCCGTCGCTGCGCCGCATCTGGCGTCGATTTCATGGCCACCTATCCCGCCCAGTCCAAGTTCTGCCGGCCAGAAGAAGATCCCTTCCTGCTGCTTGATCGCGCCTCGCGCTCCATCGAGCAGTTGCTGCGGCGTGATCTGCCGCTACGCCGCACCTGGAGCGAGCAGCCCTATGGAGAAGAGGAAATCACCCTCCTAGAAGAGGAGGTGCTGCCTGCCATCGCTCAGTGCCTGGCACGAATCGATGCCATCGATTCAGCCCTTAGCGCCGCTGGAGAAGAGCTCTATCGCCAAGAGGTATTGGCAGCTGCTCAGAAGCGCCGGGTTCTGCTCCCTGGGGAGGTGGCGCTTATCTGAGCCGGCAATCCAAGGGCCAGTATCTGCTGGCCCATTTTTTTGGACTGGCTGACGCCGATCAATTGAAACAACCGAAATTCGGTTGTTTGAACCAGAGCCCTGCCGCCGCCAGTTTTGGGAAGGGCCTCTCCCCCCCAGCTGGGCGCTCACGGGTGGCTGACAACGGGTGCCTGAAACCAGATGCTTTTTCTTGCCAACTAGCAGGACCGCATCCCTTGAGGTGTTCTCACCGCGCCCCAACTGCGTACAGGCAGGACTCGGCCCCGCTTTCTTTGGTTGATCCCGGCCGTAGCAACCGGCAGGCGGAATGAACCAGCACCGTGGGGTTGGTCACTGCTGGTAATTGGTCGAGCACCCCTTGCAGGTTGCCCTCACTTGCTCGCAGACGGAAAGGGCTACGCAAGTGGCTACGCCACCCTTGCCTGCAGCTGCGCCGTGGGGCGTCACCTGGGGGTTCCTCGCCAAAATTTCCATGGCAGCTCCACAAGGCCCCGTCTGCAATATCCGCCTGCTGATCGTCCATCGCTATGCGCCCGGTATTAAAAAGAGCGGCGCTGTGCCCTGCACCGTTGAGCACTTCGGGAGGCGCGGTAAGCCCGTCAAGAAGATGCGGCTAATCCCTGCCGAAAAAGCATTTGCCTTTGCCCGCAAATTCCAGGGCCTCCCCGGCGTCACCGTTTCAGTCTGCTGAGCCCCCAGCGGGGGGCCATCGGCCCCCTTTTATTGGGGTGCTGGCTTGGTGGCAGGACTAGCGGGCAGGGGAGCAAAAGAGAGCAGAAAACAGTCCAGAGCAGCGGCCTTTCTTGCTCCACCCGCTTCCGCCTGGTCGGGGTTCAGCGGCGTTTGCAGCCGCTGAATAAACCGTGCAAGCCGTGCAAGCCGTGCATAAACCGTGCAAACCGTGCACATAAACCGTGCAAGCCGTGCAAACCGGGCACTTACCGGTGGGGCAATAGCGAGTCAGGGGATTCCACCGCTCCCGCCTGCTCGGGTTCCATTGCCCCTTCTGCACGCTTGTCAGCTGGAAGTAGAGCAGCGGGCTGCCTGCTCCAGCCGCTCGCTCCCGCTCGGGCATTCCGCAAAGGCCCGTGCCCGCTGCCGCACCGCTAGGTGCGCTGAGCAGAACCGCCCATTCAGCACCTCAGCTGGCTGGAGGGGGCCCATCGGCTCTGCAAAACTGCTCCCCAGTTTTCCCCGCTTCTCGGGGTGTCAGGTGCGCGTTCTTTGCATCACAGCGATGTTCCCGCTCTCCACCACCATGCAGTCCCTCATTGATGCTTGGGAAGAAGCACAGGTTGGGGGACCTTTTGCAAGCAATTCTCAATTGCAACAGATTTGGGTGAGGTTGCGTTGAGGCCCGTCGGGCGATAATTCGAGCATGGATGAGCAAGATGGCCAACTTATGCCACGACCGATTGAGTGGGCGATCGCCAGTCGGATTCCGCACCGGCGCCGCCTGCAGTTTTTAGGAAAAATTGGCCTTGGGGTTGCCGTGTTGGGCGCCGCCAAGCGGTTGATTCACGATTTGGGCTGGGATGTGCTGGGCCTATCCCCCTTGTTTTTGGCCCTGTTGCTGTCCACGGTGTTCCTGCTGCTGTTTGTGCTGAGCGGGGTGCTGGAGGATTACAAGGAAAGTGAAAAAATTCCCGGCAAGATCGCCAGCTGTCTCGACTCCCTGCGCCTGGAACTGGCTTTGATCCACCATCAGCTCCCTGGCGAGAGTGTGGAGCGCTCCCAGGCAGCCTTGGCCCGGCTCGGCCAGGCTGTGCTCGATTGGTTGCTCGATCGGATTTCTGGCGACCAGCTGCGGCAGGAGTACGAAGACTGCCAAAAGCAGGTGTATTCCTCCAGCTTGGTCCTGCCGGCACCCTCCATGCTTCAAGGCCGGCTGTTGCAGCACCTGGAGGTGCTGTTGTCGTTGATCAACCGGGTGGAGGTGATTCAGAACACTTCGTTTGTGATTTCGGTTTACTGGATGGCCTACCTGTCTACTGCCCTGGTCTGCCTTGGCCTGATTTTCACCCAAGTCACGTCGGCGATTGAGTCGGTGTTCTTCATGGCCGTGATCAGTTTTGTCTTGCTGTTTTTGTTGCATCTGATTGGTGATTTGGACCAACCGTTTGGCTTCAGCAACGAAGATTCCACCGAGGATGTGAGCCTGGATGCCTTGATGTTGTCCATCAAGCGGTTGCGCGGGACCAACTCTGCAGGGGGTGGGGGCTGATGAGCTGGAGGGTCGCGGTTGTGGCGGCGGGGGGCCTGGCTCTGGTCTATCCCCTGGCATCGATGGCCCAATGGAACGCAGATGCCGCCCAAACCGGCGCCAATATTTACTGTGAGGCCATCTTTGTGGGCCGCGGCACCGCTGAAGCCCAATTGGCAGCTACCCAGGCGATGCAGCAATTGATCGCCCTTGGCAATCGCACCCTGGTTTACGAGAATCAGATCATCCCCCCAAGCGTGCTTGAACGCTGGTCCAACCTGGTTGATTCGCTGTGCCCCAGTTCTGGGGGCGAGTCCAGCGATCATTTGAGTGAGTTCTAAGCGCAAGCCCATGGCCCGCGTTGCCCTGCTGGGCTTGGTTCTCCTTGCCGCCTGGGGCGCTGGCGGGGTCGCCGGCATCGATGCCCTGGCCATGCCGGACTCGCCTTGGGTGATGGTGCAGCAATTGGATGCCAGCGGCATCACCATCTGGGCGAAGCGCCTGAGCCTTAAGGATCGGGGCTTGCCCGTGGTGCTGCGCGAGGAGAGGCAGCGCTTTTCCAGCCATGCCAGGCTCCGTTACCTGATCACGGTGGATTGCGGTGGCCGGCTCCAGGCCGTGCGGCAGTTTTGGAGCTCGGGGGAACCTGGTTGGAAAGTTCTGGAACCCCTGGAATGGACACCCCCAGGCGATCCCGTCGCCCTCAAAATCCAGCAATTGGCTTGCCCAACACTGCCGAGATGAGGCTGGCCACCGCTAACTTCCAGCCACCCATCCAGGTAGTTTACTGCAAATCGCCGCAAACGGTATCCGTTGATACTGCAAGCCCAGGGGTGTGCTGAGTTAAATCATAAAAATATTTTTTTTAAATGAAGAGCATTTCTAGTGCATTGAAGACCGGAGCTGCTGCTGCTCTTCTCTCCGCTGCCGGGATCGCCCCTGCCCTAGCCGGTGGTTACACCACCTCGGTGACCGACACGGTCAAGCTTGACGTGCAAGGGGCTGGGTACTCCCAGACCCGGACGGGGAGTTCCTATTCTGCTAGTGGAACTAACGTTGCAGCCACAGTTGGTGGATTGGGTACGGCCGCTGCGGCTACAATGGTAACAGGAGCACAAACAGTGAGGTCAAGCTCAGCACCCGCGATCACTAATGCTGGGACAGCCTTCTCATTTGCAGAATCGGCCTACGTGGGTGATACGAACACTGCTGGCACTTATACAACCACAGCAAACAACGGGAATAAAACTACAGCCTCTGCAGCCACCGGCGCAACACCAGAAGTTGTAGCGGTTAACTCCAACGTTGCGGGAACTATCGCTCCTAATTCAAGTTTCGGTCAGGTAACAGTCTCAACGGGTGGTGTTGCCGGCAGTTTGGCTGGAACCCTCCCAACATCAGGGGTTGGTACTGGTATGGGAGCAGTCACAGCCGGTGGAGCCGGCACATCTGCTACCCTTCAGCGTAGCATCGAGCTAACCGTTTTCCAGTGATCCTCTGATGTCTATGCTTGCGCTTAAGCGCATATTAGCATCATTCGCACTGTGCGTGGCCAGCCCCCTTGCTGGCTACGCAGTGCCTGTAGTGCCTAACTTTACAAGCGGTACGATCACTTCGGAAACAAATACAAAAACAACCGTCGTTGAGATGATTCGTTCCCAGGAATACAGCAATGGCTACACCTATTCCGTTTCCGGGATGAACGTTCAGGCTAATGATACGGGTATCCCAGTGCCAACGGTTCCTATTGCAGTCCCCGGCAATGGCACAGCCTCAGTATCAACGCCAACATGCATGCAGAATGCTGGTAATCTTTGTTACGGCACCAGTTACTCGGTGATGAATCAGGGCCAGCCCTTCCAGCTCACGGAAACCTACATGGGGCCAGGGATCTTCCGTGAAACCCAAATTGATCGAACCACGACCCAAGAATCCGCTATTAAGTCGATGTCGGTCTTTGTTCAGTAAGATTCTTTTGGAGGCACGATAGCATTGTTCGCACCGATAATGACATCTCCGTATCGTATCAGGCCCCCAAGTCGAATATTGGCAGCTCAGACGCTTGTTGATACTTTTTGCGATTTAGTTTCATGCCTTTTTGATTCTCGACCCGTTCTTGTTGTTGGATTCGCTATTGCCCATCAGCTATATCCCCTTGCTGTAAGCGCCCAAACAGCGCCAACTAATACCAACATTGCGGGCCCGTCTGCATCTGCTACGGGCGCCGTGACCAACCAGGCTGTTCAAGTTTTGCAGGGTCCTTATGCCGTCAACACCTACGGTGGTGGCACAAGTTGTCAGGCGGCGACCTTCAACATTCAAACTTTTGCCTATGGCACCCAAAACTACAGCGAAGATCCAACTAACTTCAGCACCCAAGTCATAAATCCAGGCATGACAATGGGTTTTTCAGTGCCTATTGACTTCAAGCTTCAAAAACTTTGTAAAGAACGCGCCGCCGTTGAAATTCAACGGGCCCAGGCAGAAGCCGACAAGGCTCGTCTCGATTATGAATTGGTAAGAATGTTGCGCTGCGGTGAAGCAAAAAAGGCTGGTATTTACTTCCGCCCCGATAGCCCGTATGCCGGAGTTTGCGCCGATGTTGTTGTTGGTCCCCCTGGTGATCGCAAGAGGATGTAGCTAATTGTTTTGCCTCAATCCAGCATCACATCAAAGAAGTTGTTTTTCACAAATTTACCCAGATTTACAATCTTGTCCTTGATTGTCACGTTCTTTCTCGCCTCGATGCTATGGGCAAAATCTAGTTGAAGTTCTTCATCGGTGAGTGATTTGCTTGTGAGCTTCTTAAAGCGAATCGCCGCTATACGAAGCAAGGGTTTTATCCCTTCGATTCCGGCTTCAATCGCTGCCTTGCCAAGCACTGCCACCATGGTTGCCGTTACCGCTGTGGTGGAAGCCAAGGCCATGGATTCCTTGCTGGGCAATGGAATGCTTCCAAGTAATGGCAAGGTCACCTGAGCGCCTACCTCTGCCGTCGGTAGCTGGCCATTGGGATTGGGTTTGGGCAAGGTAGCCGTTGAACCATTTTTGTTTAATGCCGCCGTGTTTTCCCCGGTCTCCCGAGGAGCTGCTTGATTCTGAACCAGTTGCTGGGGTAAGGGGAGGTTGTTGGATAGGGCTTTGGCTTTGCTGGCATCGCCCGAATCTTCTAATTTTTTCTCTCCACCATTACTATTGACGGCTGCATCAAATTCTTCCTGGGTAGGAGCATCCACCACCGGATAGTCGATCTCTACCCCGGGCACATCAATGGTTGTTTTGATCAGCGATAATCCTGTTGCTGCACTCGTATCTCTTCCGGATTGCTTTGCCGATACCGTGATCGGGAGTGTTCTGGTGACAGGTGCGCCATCAATGCGCTTGATCCCAGGGCTCTGGACTGCCTGTATTCGGCCGATGCTGGTTGCTGAAGAGGTGCCAACATTAATTTTCGGAATTTCGGCCACAATCTCTCCTCTGGGATGCTGAAGGTAAGCTCGACTAGGGGCTGATCAATACTGATTGACTTCATCTTAATACGGCTGTGCTGACACCGCTCCAAAACGCAGGTCCTTGCCGCCGGATCGCCGATGAGCAGCCCTGTGCCAGACTTTTGGAAAGTCGAGGCCATGGCCTGACACGATGTTTAAGTTGTTGGTCGATATCCTGGCCATTGATGCCTTGGTCAGGGTTTGGGTTCTTCCCTTGCCCATTCTTTGGTGGCAAATCCTTGCGATGGCAGTTCTTGATTTCATGCTTGGTGCCTATTACCGTCGTGCCATCAAGCATACAGGCAAAAAGAGTTCCATTAGCCGTAAACTTGCACTGGTAAAGGTTGTCAACCGCTTGGCGCTGATATCAATTAGCTTAGCTACGATGGTGTCATGAGTTGCTCCGGAGTGCGCCAAAGGATTTTTGCCGTTTTGATTTTCCCCCTTTCCCTCGCCCTACCCGCGGGAGTTTTGTGGCAGTGTCTTGAGCCAGGGGGCGTGGCCCGTGCTGAGCAGCCGATTAAACCTTTGGCACGACGGGGTGGGTGCCCCAGTGATTACAACAGCTGGGATGAGTATTGTGTTCCTAGTGTTTATGCCCGAGGCGCTATCGAAAGGGTTGGGGCCTATTGCCCCTATGGCTTTGAGACCCAGGGAAATTTTTGTTTGAGCTACCCTAAAGCCCGTGAAGCGATCCCAAAGATTGGCTATTCGTGCCCCCCAGATTGGGATTCCTCGGGAAGCTATTGCCTACGCCGAAATTGAGTGGCTCCTATCAAACCTAGTGATTGGAGTTCGATACCCTGATCGTTTGGTCATCTTGCTGATCGCTGTAGCTTTAGCAGATTTTTTCTAGCTTGATCTGTGTTGACTCGAGGATAGTTAAATCAACATCTTCTGCCGATGCCATATCGCTAAAGCCAAATGGATTGTCTAAGTCGCTGATTAGATGGAGAATAAAGATCAGTAGCCATGCCAGGCTAAATAGGAAGAAGCTATTGTTGTAAAAGGATGTGGTATCTGTTTTGATGAGTGCTAATCCTGCGCATAGAATGCTTGCTGCTGAATAGGCAAGCAGGTATACCATCGCTGCGAAGTCGGTCTCGCGGATCACCTCGATCCGGTTCAAGCAGCGCATGATTGCAGCCATTTCAATCATCAATTGACCCTTAAGGGAAGAGTGAGCTAGCCAGGTACTCGCCTTAACCATATGCGCATAGGTGAGCTCATAGCTAGACATCACTTGATCCGTAATTATTTCTCCTTTGATCCAGCGCAGAGTGCTGGATCCGAGATCGCGAATGGCTTCAAGATCGTCTTGCACTTGCGCCCCTGGGGTATGGATGGATACGGCCTTGACTTCCATAGCGAGTAAAAACAGGGCTGAGGCTAGTTCGCCAGGTAATTTTTCACTTTCTTTATAATCACTCAATACCCCGTTAAGTAGAAAGCCTAGAAGGAAGACGCTGGCTGCTACGAGGGCCGAGAAGAGGGGGCTCATCTCCAGCACATCAAGACCTAGCTTGTTGCCGAGACTCTTAAGCAGTACGAAGCCTCCGGCAGCTAACGATACCCTGCCTACGATGATCAACCGTCGTGTCGTTTTAATCCGATCGGTGCGGGAGGAGCTCATTTTTTAAAATTTTGAAAACGTACATTGAAGGCCAATTCTTTGGCTTGTATCCCTCGATGGATCGGGCCGCAGAATTTCGCTCCTCTTGTACCAGGTCGTAGCGGCTTAGCTAGGGGGTGAGAGGGCGGCCACTTTGCGCTGAAAGCCTGCAATTTCAAGTTCCAGCACACCTTCGCTAATTAGAAGCGCGTTGGCAATGGCCCGCAGTTGTCGCTGTTCCGATTCTTCGATCACCCCATCTGAGCAGGCGACGCGAAACGCTGATTCCAGAATGATTTCCCGTCCCATGTCATCGAGATAGAGGCGCTCTGTTTCCAGTTGCCCGACCAACTGATCAAAGACTGTGCTATTTGCTGCTTGGGACTGTTCTCCCTGCCCACGGCCGAGGGACTCCAGTCTTGTGATCAAGCTGTGGTCAGCCGGCTGCCCCATAATCTCGGCGTAGGCATCGGTGATCGATTGAATCTCAGCATCTTCGATTTCCCCATCGGCTATGCAAATGGAGATCATACAATCGACGCTTAATTCTTTTACCTTATTAGCATAGAGATCTCCATTGTGCGCACCCCATTGGAGATCTGAGAGATCTCTCTTTTTGCGATTGCTCTGTGATTCCCTGGGATCCCGTTTGCATCCAGTCCTGCCGCCAGAGAGGTTGTCGTAGATGTGGAAGGTATAGCGATCCACGAGCTCGCGGCAGAATTCCACCCCGCGCACTGAATTGCCATAGGAATCGAGTCTGGGGGAAAAGGTGGCGAAGCCCATTAAATTGGGCACCACAACCATCACGGCTCCAGCCACTCCCGACTTGGCAGGTAGTCCCACTTCCAGGGTAAAGACCCCTGCGCTGTCATACATGCCAGCTGCCTGCATGATTGCCAGGGTTTTTTTGACAATTTCGGTGGAGAGAATTTGCTCTCCGGTTATCGGACAAACGCCGCCATTGGCAAGTGTTGCTGCGGCAACAGAGAGCATTTTCGCTGTCATCTCGATGCTGCAGCACGACAGATAAACATCCATCATCTTGTAGAGATCGACCCCCCGGGGTAAGCCTTTCTGTGCTTTGAGCTGATAGGCGATGGCGTAATTGTTGTCGGCCGTATCCCGCTCCGACAGCATTGTTTCTTCGCTGAAGCGGACCGGTGCAATGGCACCGCACAATCCTGACCAGAGCTCCATGATGAGCCCTGTGATGGTTTGGGCGTCATCTTCCGGCATGGAGGATGCCACCAAGCCTGCAGTCATGATGGCGCCGGCATTCACGCAGGGGTTGAAGGGTCGCTTGTCTGGCAGGAGATCCAGGGCATTAAATGGCCGACCGGATGGCTCGACACCTACAAACTCGTGCGTGAAGGCAACCCCTTCTTTTGCCAGGGCATAGGCATAGGTGAGGGGCTTTGATACCGACTGAATGGAGTGGTAGATATCCACATCTCCCAGGGCCATGCGCTGGCCATCCACGGTGCACATGGCTAGGCCCCATTTTTCTGAATCGGCCATCTTGAGGATGGGGATGTAGTCCGCATTCTCTCCGCCTTTATTATTTTCGACTTGATCAAAGATTGATTTGATATCGGCGCAGAAATCTTGCCAGTCGGGGATGATTAATTGTTTGTTGAGCGCTCGATTGACCATTAAGAGCTCTTCGCTCACAATGTCGACGAAAGCTTCAAAGCTGATGGCTGCATCGCCGAGTTGATTTAGCTTCCCAAAGGTTTTGCTCAGTCGAAAATCACCGCTATCAATGCCACTTTCGGCGATTTTTTCGGCAATCTGGCTGGCGGTAGTGGTGCTATTATCACTGGCCACGGCTTCGAAGAGCTTCCTGAGCCGATCCATTCCGTAAGTATCTTTCGATCACTCCACCTCATCGGGCACCCCAGCCTTTGTGTCGAGGGCTACCGTTTGCTGGGTTGGTTCCCTGGATTGGCTCGCAGCTTCGTGGTGTGCAACATCGACCTGGGCGGACCCGATGATCATGCTCCCGTTTGTTGAGCCTCGGCAAGACTTGTTGCATTGAGGTTTTCTTCCGTGTTCAAAAACTCCCGCAGCGCCCACCGGGCCATCGTTCCGATTGCCTTGGTGCCGCTGTTGCTCACGGCCGTCACCGGCATCCTCTACAGCCTGTTGGAGGCTCGGGACATCGAGGCAGATTTGCTCATGGCCCTGCGCATTGGAAAGTTTGGGCCCCCGGATCTCGAGCCCTTCTATTCGGTGATCCTGGGGGTGTGCGTGCTGGTGTTATCCGGCTCCGGGCTCAGCCTTTGGATCAAAACCCGCCGTAGGGCTATCTATGTGCCGGCGGCCACCACGCTGGGCATCAGATCGAGGCCATGGAGGCCTTCGTAGAGGAGATAGGCGCCCAGCACTAGGGCCAATACCCCCACAAGCTATTCCGCCTTGTGTTGAAGCCAGCCCTCCAGCTTGGTGACCGATTCCCGAATGCCGCCGCCGCTCACCAGCCAGGCCAGGGGACAATTTTCCGGTCAATGGCAGGAGCCACAGCCCGAGCCCGCCTATCCAGCAGCCTGGTGGCTAATTCAGCTGGAAGAAGAGCCCCAAGAGCTTGAGCCTCCCCTGCGCTGGTCCGTCTAGCCGGCCAGCCGGCGGCCTTGGAGGCCGCCGGTTATCAATTGGCGCAAAAAGAGCCAGGGCTTGCAGCACCAGCTCTCCCCTACTCGTCGCACCGGCAGCTGCGCTCAGCAAGGGGACTGCCAGGCAGCTCAGCTACCGCCAGCCGCCCATCGATCAGCACCATCGGCTCCGTTCACTGCAGGAGCGTTGTGATGCTCCAACCAGGCGTTTTGCAAGTCAGCTCTGGTGAGCCGGTAGCCCAGCTGGCGGGCGGTGCGTAGGAGCTCCTGGCGGCTATGGCACTGGCGCAGGACCTGCTGTAGTGCCGGGCTGCTTTCTGCATCAGCCACCAACCGCTCCAGATCAGACCAGCTCATCTACTCAAAACAGTGATGAGCTCAAGCTCGCGTGAACTGGTGCGGTTGCGTCCCTTGGAGTGGTGTAAATCCCGAGGCCTGTGATCTGATCGGAGATCAGTGATCAGGCAGCTGCAGCAATTGCAGCTGTTGGTTGATCTTGGAGCTGATCGCTGGTCTTGTCCAGCTTG
>NZ_JAGQCP010000064.1:0-11362 GCF_024346255.1 Cyanobium sp. BA5m-10
GGGTGGCGGCGCCAAGGTGTACACCGGTGCCGAAGCCGCCGAAGTGGTGCGCGAGCTCCAGCCCCGCCGCGTGATCCCGGTGCAATTTGTGAGCGGCAAAACCCCCAAGGACTGCGACCAAACCACGCTGCAACCTTTCCTTGATGCAATGGCCGGCACCCCGGTGAAGCGACCTGGCCGCACGCTCAGCCTGCCGGGCAAGCTTGGCGATGGCATGGTGATCGAGGTGATGCGCTGAGACCAAAGGAACTGCCGCCATAACCAAGATGACCACCCACAAAACGGAAGGAGTCCCCATTGTCATCGTCCACAGGGGTCGCCAGGATTACTTGAAGGCCTGCATTAGCAAAGCCAAGCAGCACAATAGAAATAGCGCGATAATTCTCATTGGAGACACTTCCAATAGCGACCTCGCGCAGATTCACTTTAATATTGACTGTGAGAATTCGCCCCTACTCAAAGACGTCGCCGCCTTTAGAAGGCTCTATACGCATAGATCAGGCCTAAGCAGTTCATTTGAGAGATTTTGCATAGAGCGCTGGCTCCTTATCCGCAATTTAATGGTATACCTCGACCTCGAGACATGCTGCGCAATTGACTCTGACGTTCTATTTTTTAGTGGGGCGCAAGACATCCTTGACGAAATCCCAGGGCTCGCAATGAGCTTTGGGAGATGGGATCAAAAAATGCTCCTACCTCACTTTAACCTTATACAAAGGCGAGACGCGCTAGAATCTTTTTGCACATTTGCTGTAGAGATATACAAAAACCAATCCCGACTCAAAAAATTATCGATGGAAAGCTCTGCAGGCGGAGGCCGAACATGGATATGCGACATGCTACTTTTTTGGAAATGGAGCCAGGAAAACCCACACTTTAAGCTGGCCATATACGAAGAACAACCTTCGAAAAATAGCTACTTTGATCCCTCAGTCGGCCGTACAGAAGGATTTACACATTCCGCCTTCCATCTAGGTATGGTAAAAAAATGGAAAAAACTATCATTTCAAGATACTCGTGCATTTGCTCACGATACAAACAACTGCCTCGTGCAAACAAAGTTTATCCATTATCACGGAATATTCAAAGCTTTAATGGTGCGCCACGCTCGCGGAAAAGAAGACACATTAACTTGTTTCTTTTTGATGATAAAAGCAAAACTCATTTACGAGCTCTCCCGGCCATTAAGGAAGAAATAGATATATCCAAGCGGATCGTCCTTCTTTAATAAGTCTGTATGTAGGTCTTCCAAAAGCGCTGCATCTGCTCGGTGGTGCCGATACTCACCCGCAAGGAGCCGTCGATCAGAAGTTTTGCCGTCATGGGGCGCACCAGGATGCCCGCCTGCCGCAGCCGCTTCTCCACCTCGGCAGCTGGGCTTTCGGGCCAGATCAGCAGGTAGTTGCCCCCTTCGGCGTGGTGGCGCACCCCAGCCGCCTGTAGTTTCTGAACGATCCAGTCGCGGGCCCGCAGCACCTCGGCCACATAGCTATCCACATAGGCTTGGTCCGCCAAGGCCGCATGGGCGGCAGTCACCGCAAAGCTGTTGATGTCGTAAGGCCCCGTGACGCGCCCGATGCGATCAATCACCGGCGCCGCCCCAATGGCAAAACCAATGCGCAGCCCCGCCAGGCCAGCCGTTTTAGCGAGTGAGCGCAACACCAGCAGATTCGGGGTGGCAGCGAAATCGGCCGATGGCAGGACGCTGTCGCCAGTGAAGGCCTCATAGAGCTCATCCACCACCACAAGAGTGCCCGGCGCCGAGGCCGCTAGATCAAGGATCAGCTCCGGAGCTAGCCGGGTGCCGGTGGGATTGTTTGGATTGCAAATCAGCAGGATGCGGGGTGGCTGCCAAGCGGGAGTTCCATCCCCGAGCAATGCGGCCCGAAGTTCCTCCAGGGGGAAGCCAAAATCCGGCAGCCGGTAGGGGATGGCCTCAATCGCCATGCCCTGCATCTGGGCGCAGGGGGTGTAGTAGCCGAAAGTGGGCGATGTGGTCAGCAGCGTGTCGCCCCGGTCGCCATAGGCATGAAAAATGGCATTAAGTGCCGCGTCTACGCCGTTGAAGAGGCCGATCTGCTCTGGGGTGAGCGGTTGACCGAGGCCAGTTGCAGTGAGATTGGCAACCACCGCCTCCCGCAGGCCGTCGTACTCGGGATAGACCGCGTACTGATCGGGGGGTATGGCGCGGATTACCTCCACCACCTGCGGACTCGGCCCCACGGTGTTCTCGTTGAAATCGAGCCGAAGCAGGCCCCGGCGGCCCTCAAGTGGAGCGCTGTAGGCCTGGAGGCTCTCAACCTCCGGGCGCGCCTGGGGAAGGCCTGGAATCAACATAGAACTGCCCGTAGAATTAGCAGCATAAGCAATGAACTTTTGTCTCGGCAATCCAAACTCGATGACTTCGCAGCCTTCCTTGCAGGTCGCGTGGTCAAACTAGTAGCCAACGCGATGCGCCCTCTTTTTTATCTCCATTACTGGCTATTACCGCAACAACGCTTCAAACCAGAAAATAGCGCGGCCATATCAACCAGCCCAGGAAAAATAATTAATGACAATCGCCAATCAACTGCGACACTGATCCCTAAAATAATCTGGCAAACCAACTACACAAATAAAGTTAGCCCGCCCATCAAGGCTGCTTGGCGCTGGAATCGGCTTCTCTCTAGAAACTACCAATACTGCTTCCACTCTACCGAAGATCGCCTTGCCTTTGTAGAGCAAAACTTCCCTGGCAAACCCACGGAACTCTACAGCCGGCTAACCATTGGGGCAGCCCAAGCCGACCTATGGCGCTTAATGGTGCTCTACAAGCACGGGTAGCGCCCCTCCGAGTGGTGTAACTCAGGAGGTCCTGTGACCCTTTCCGGAGGGTGAACAGGAGCAGTCAAGAGATGACTGCTTGGAAGCTGACTGCGCAGCTCCGTTTATCCACTATGAACCCTGATCGCTGAATTGGCAACTCAGCGATCGATATGTTCTGTGTAGATCTAGGGAGGAGATGTTGCGGTTCAGCTGGTGCTTGCTGCCGGCTGGGCGGACGGATCAGCATCAGTGAGCTCCAGCGGCTCTTCCGACTCCGGGATCTTGGCCATCGTGGCCTCGGAAAAAAAGCGCCGGCGTTCCAGCTGCCATTCCTCCTGCTGCTCCAGCAGCTGGCTACCCACCAACCGCACGATCGCAGCGTCGTTGGGGAAGATGCCGACCACGTTGGTGCGGCGTTTGATCTCCTTGTTGAGCCGCTCTAGAGGGTTGGTGCTCCACACCTTGCGCCAGTGCTCCTGGGGAAAGTGGAGAAAGGCCAGCACGTCGTCACGGGCGGCGTCCATCACCGGCACGGCTGTTGGGAACTGCTTGCGCAGCATCTCGGTGACCCGCTGCCAGTGGCCACGCACCTGATCAGGAGCCTGGATCACAAACACAGCCTTCATGGCTGCTGCCACCATGTCCTGGCCGGCTTTCGGCACATGGCTGAGCAGGTTGCGCAGGAAGTGCACCCGGCACCTCTGCCAGCCACTGCCCTGGAACATGCGCCTGATCGCTGCCGTCAGTCCCAGGTGGGCATCTGAGATCACAAGCCGGGTTCCAGTGAGGCCGCGTTCCTTGAGTGAACCCAGGAACTGGCGCCAGAAGCCCTCCGCCTCACTGTCACCCACGGCAATGCCGAGCACCTCGCGGTAGCCGAGGGCATTGATGCCAATGGCAACGACGACGGCCCGGGACACCACCTGCATGTTGCGGCCCAGGCGGCCGTGGAGGTACGTCGCATCGAGGTAGACGTACGGGAAGCGGGCATGGTCCAACGTCCGGCCAAGAAAGGCTTTCACCTGCTCATCGAGCCCCTGGCAGATGCGGCTCACCTCTGATTTGGAGATGCCACTGGCCCCGCCCAGGGCCTCCACCAGCGCGTCAACCTTCCTGGTGGAGATGCCGCCGGTGTAAGCCTCCATCACCACGGCGTAGAGCGCCTTGTCCACCCGGCGGCGAGGCTCGAGCCAGTCGGGAAAGAAGCTGCCCTGGCGGAGTTTGGGGATGGCCAGGCTGAGGTCACCCACCTGGGTGGTGAGCAGCCGCTGGCGGTAGCCATTGCGGTGGGTGGATCGCTCATCAGGGCAGCGTTCATGGCGAGTGTGTCTGCCGACAATGAAGTTGGCCGGTCGGCGACAAGCTCGTTGGCCGGTGGGGTGAGTGCTGGAGAGCCTGGTGCCGATGCGCAGGGACCAGGGGATGCCGGCACCACTGACCAGTCACCAACGCAACCTGTACATGACGAAACGACGAGGTGGCAGCAGCCAGGAGGCTGCTGCCGCAGCGGCTGGCATCTCAGTGCGCAGCGCCCGCCGGATTGAGAGGAACCAGCTGCAGCCCAGGGCGAACCAGCTCCGTGGCCGCACCCGGCCCGATCCTCTGGAGGGTGTCTGGGAGGAGGAGCTGGTGCCGCTGTTGCAACGTGCGCCAGCGTTGACACCGATCACTCTGCTGGAGCACCTGCAGCGGCAGAAGCCCGATGTCGACTGGATTCCTCTGCAACGGACCTTGCAAAGGCGGGTGCGGGAGTGGAAGGCGTTGCATGGCCCGGATCCAGAGGTGATCTTCCCTTTGAGCTACGAGCCCGGCGAGATCGCCTTCTGTGACTTCACCCAACTCAAGGGGGTGGAGGTGACGATCGCTGGCGAGGCGTTCCCCCATCTGCTGTTCCACTACCGCCTGGCATGGAGCGGCTGGAGCTATGCGCAGGTGGTGCAGGGCGGCGAGAGTTTCGTCGCCCTCTCCGAGGGGTTGCAGAACGCCCTGGCATCCTGCGGTGGGGTGCCAGATGAACTGCGCACCGACCGGTTGTCGGCGGCGTGCCGTAACCGCAACGGCAGTTTTTCAGCCGACATCACCCGCCGTTACCACGCCCTGTGCAGTCATTACGGCCTGGCCTACAGCCGCAACAACCTGGGGGTGGCGCATGAGAACGGCCGTGTGGAGAGTCCCCATGGCCATCTCAAACGGCGGATCGAGCAGGCGCTGCTGCTGCGCGGCAGCAGCGATTTTGAATCGCTGGCGGCGTATCAGGACTTCCTCTCTGAGGTGATCGAGCAATACAACCGACCGCGGCTGGTCCGGCTGGAGCAGGAGAAAACGGCGCTGCGGCCGCTGCCGCGCTTTCGCTTTGCCGACTACGACATCGAGCAGCTCACGGTGCGGCGCACCAGCACGATCGAGGTGCGCAGGGTGGTGTATTCGGTGCCGCCGCGGCTGATCGACCAGCGGCTGACGGTGCGGATTTATCACGACCGGCTGCAGCTGCTTCTGGGCCGGCAGATCGCCTGCGAACTGGCGCGGCGCCACGGCGGCATCGAGCGCCATGGGCGGGCGTGGAGCATTGATCTGGAGCATCTGATCGATGCGCTCAGGCGCAAACCCCGGGCGTTGCTGCACTGCCGTTACCAGCGGGAGCTGTTCCCCGATGAGCGCTGGTGGCAGCTGTGGCAGCAGCTGCGCAATAGCGGTGATCGCGACGCCGCCGCTCGGCTGATGGTCGAGGCGCTGTATGTCGGCTGCCGAGTGGCCGGCTACGAGCCAGTGCTCGCCTGGCTCGAGAAGGCCCACCAACGGCAGGGGCTGTCGCTGGCGGCGCTGCAGCAACGCTTCCGGCTGCCGCCCCATCGCCCCCACCCGCCACAACGCATTTCCCAACACACGCTGCAGAGCTATGACGACCTCCTTGCCCTCCATCCCGCGGCCCCAGGCGGCGGAAGCCGCCCTGCCGATCCTGTTGCGACAGCTGCGGTTGGCATGGATCCGCTGCCACTGGCAGAGCATCGCCTCGCAGGCTGAGGGCGAGGGCTGGAGCCACAGTCAGTTTCTCTATGCCCTGTGCGAGCAGGAGGTGGAGCAACGCCAGCAGGCCCGCCAGCACCGGCTGCTGCGCGCGGCCCATCTGCCCTGGAGCAAAGCGCTGGCGGACTACGACCATGGCGGCCGGATCGAGACCCACCGGTGGCAGGAACTGGAGGCCTTGAGCCGCCAGAGCGAGTGGCTGCAGCGGGGCGAGAACGTGCTGCTGTTCGGCCCCAGCGGTGTGGGCAAGACACACCTGGCGGTCGGCATCGCCCTGGCGCAGATCGGTCTGGATCAGGCCTGTCGCTTCTATCCCGCCACGAGCCTGGTGCAGGAGCTGCAGAAGGCCCGCGCCGAGTACAACCTGCCGGCAGCGCTGGAGCGGCTGGATCGCTACCCGCTGCTGCTGATCGATGACATCGGCTACGTGCGGCGGGATGAACAGGAGAGCAGCGTGCTGTTTGAGCTGATCTGCCACCGCTACGAGCGCCGATCGCTGCTGATCACCGCCAATCAGCCGTTCACCGCCTGGGATGAGATCTTCCCAAGCAGCTCAATGACCGTGGCGGCGGTGGACCGGCTGGTGCACCACTGCCACATCATCGAGATCAGCGGCGACAGCCACCGCCGCGCCCAGGCAAGCCGGCGCAGCGGGGCCAGGCAGACGGAACAGGGGTAGAGCTGAGGTGAATTGACGCGAGGCGACAACCTGGCGCCAATGAACGCAGTCCCCGGTAGGGAGCTCCGCACGAGCCGGCGGACCGAGGGGTCAACCGGCTCGTGCGCTCCAGGGCAAGCTCCGGCAGAGATCTCAGCGCACAACCGGCCAACTTGATTGACGCCTGGGGCCGATCCAATAATCCCAGTGCTGATAAGGCTTCTAGAAGCGGAGTGGCTCAGTTTTCATGTCGCCGCCCCCAGGTTGTCGCCGGCGACAACCTGGGGGCCATCAAGCTCACCCACCGGCCAACTTGGTTGTCGCGAATCGGCCAAGGGGCTTGACGCGGGACACGAGTGGCTCCAATGGCAGCGGAGACCTCGGCCTCCAGCAGATCCTGGAAGCCCCGGCGCACGATCTCAGGGATCAGGGCGCCAGCGGTGGTGCCCTCCATGAGCTGGCTCAGCTCGGAGGCACCACTATGGGTAAGGGTCATGGTCTGTGTTCGGTTTGGTGGTAGTGCTCCGAACAGGGTCACAGACCGGCCCACCCATTGCCACAGCTAAAGACTGAGGGAGTTGAGCCGTCAGCCCCGGCTACGCCGGGGCTGATCCCCCCGAGTTACACCACTCCATGGGACGCCGCTCAAGCACGGTGGCGTTTACATGGATATTGACTCTCACTTAATCTGGCCACTGGATCGATTCATCGAAGCTGGGACACTTGAAATGTTTCTACGCTACAAAAGCGAAGATGCTACTAACTACCTTATTGCAAGTGCCCCCACGAATCCAAATATTAAGACATTGCTAGATGAGGTGCTTTATCGAATAGAAACCTCACAAAGCAACAACGTCTACGACATAACAGGTCCATCTGTCTTTCAAGATGTTCTTGCAGAAAGGAGTCACACTTGGCGCCTATCTCAGCACACCTGCTTGCAAGGAAACTTCTCAAACAAGTTTTTCCAATATCTTGACAAGCCGCAAGGATGCTGGACGCAAGAGCAAAAACTTCGCCGAGTTGTTCAGCCCGAACAAGGAAGGCAGTAACAAGGTGAACATTATTCCACCTGTTTTCACAAAACAATCAGCTGCTCCCAGCCAAAACCTAAAGAGGCAAGATTTTGAATGACATTCAAACCGGAAGCACCCAACAACGTCTCCAGGGCACGTCGGACTTCAAAGTTATCGACTGCTCAATTTTTTTCAACGAACTTGACTTACTTAGGCTACGCATAAGAATTCTAGATGAATACGTAGACCACTTTGTAATAGTTGAAGCCAGGCAAACATTCACGGGCCTCCCAAAAAAGTGCATCCTAGATACAGAATGCGCACACGACATTGCAAGCAATCCCAAGGTAACCATAAAAATAATTGACCTCCCCCATTGCTGCGACTCGGCATGGGAGAGGGAAAATTACCAACGCGAGTCTATTTTCACTACAGCGCAGGCATTGGCCACCCATAGCCAAGACATTATTCTGCTATCAGACGTTGATGAAATACCTTCTCCCGGGGCTATTAGATGTGCAATTGAAGAAATTCAAAGTAGCAGCGAGAAGCTACTCGCGGTTTTCGAGCAAAGACTTTTTTACTTCCGCCTTAATTATGAGCTGGTTTATTCTAAAAAATTACCTTGGCTTGGAACCACCGCAATCAAAGCCGGGCACAAAGTTAGCACTGCAAGCATGCGAGTAACTGGCAGAAATCTGCAAGGGCGCAAGCATAGGCATCTATTTGATCACAGCTTGCTCAGGAAACGAATCACTAATGGCGGCTGGCACTTTTCTTACTTAGGCAACGACAGCTCCTTGGCAAATAAATTCAAGAGCTTTTCTCATCAAGAGGCTAAAATACAAACAGCACGACCCTCAAGTGTGCAAGATTTAATTAAAAACAGATCCTCGCTTTTTCGCAAAGAAGCACATCATGAAATCTGGGCTATTGTTCCTGCTGACAGCCTTGGTCTACCAAAAGATGTAATAAAGCATCCTGGCCTCCCATTGCTCTTTGCAGAAGTGCCTTGCACATCTCCAGCTGAAATTATAAATGATTATATTTCACAGAAGCCACTAATGCGGCTTAAAAAGTGGCTTTCAAGCATAGCCAAGCGCCAATGGTGAAATTTATATATTTAGCCTAGCCATCTATCATGCTGCGCCAAAACAAGTACTATGATACTCCCGCCTGCCGGAGGGCTCTTGTATGCGAGCATTGATCGAAATAGCCAAAATTCTTCCGCCTTTAACGCATTTTTTTGGCTCGAATAGAGTTATTCACTTTAAAGAAGTTGGCACAACTGGCTTCGGAGACCGCCTTCGCGGCATCTCACTATTAATGCTTTTATCGCGATTATATAAGGTTGATTATTTCTACTATGAAGAGAAAAGTAGCGATGCATTTCCTTGGAACATTACTGATCTAATTGAAATCGAAGGAATTCGCTTTATTCAGGGCGAGGACAGGATAGACGGCTCATATTTTCTCAAGGTTAATCATAATAGCGCCAAGGGAACAATCATTAAGAAATTTGGCTATGAGGGTATGAAAAGGATAAAGCCAAAATCCCCTGTAGTGAAAACCAAAATTGATTCAATGCCCCTTGGTGCTCATTGCATTGGGGTACACATTAGAACGACCGACTCTATTCATACAAATCGTCCCGGTCACGTGCCAAAAGACGTAACAGGAAGAATGCTTAAAGCGATTAATAACTTGTCCACGCTCAATGGCTGCAGCCATGCCTATCTTGCTTGCGATAGCCTAGAAGCAAGAAATACATGGCGCGATATAATCACGGCGAATACTGATCTACGGGTTATTCACAACTCCGCTTCATATAACAGTGACAGACTTCGCCAAACCAATTCAGACGACATGATTACTGATTTTTTTGCACTCTCAAAATGCGGGTTTCTGTTGCGATCTATACCATCTGAATTCTCACGATTTGCTGCGCTTACCGGTGGACTCAAAATGAAATACAATCAGCTAGAAGGCAAACTAGTTTAAATAGTAGCAAGCACTGCACCAAATTTCACGTCCTGTCCAGCAATTAACTTAGCCGCCCCAGATGCCAAAGCTTTGTCGAAAATAGGCTATGCATTCTTTGTTTGCTGCTTTTCGATCATGACCCTTGTAGACAAGATTTCGTAAAGCTGCGTGCTCAACTTCGTTCGAAGTTTGATTTACGACCGGCTTGGATTTAGTATTCAACCAAATTGGGATTCCTTGCATCTCGAGGCAACCAGAAAGCCATACATCGTCGACTGTCCATAAAATGTCAGGAATTTGCCAGGCAAAGTCATCAAAAAAATCTGGCTTTACCATTACCCCACCCCATCCCTCTAGAATATCAATATAGCCTGATTCGAGAAACTTTAATGATTTCCACTGCCCTAGGCTTAGTATTCTTTGCGCTCTGTATCTAATGCTCCTACGAATGGCCGTTGCCTGTGGGCGTCGGGGCGAAATCCAGTCTTGATTGTTAACGTAATGCGGATGTGAGAGGAAATTTCCTCGTTCACAAATTACGCAATCTGGGTGCTTTTTTGACGCATTCAAAAATCTTTGCGCCCAATCTCGATCATATATCTTGTCATCATCGCAGAATAGAATATTTACATCTTGGCCTCGATTTTCACGACAGGCTGGTAAAATTTTTGTCGCAGGCCCGAGATCTTGATCAACTACGCGTAGAGTTACACCCTTTGGCAGACTAGGGAGATCCGATTCTGCATAGCTAAATCGCTTATAGACCCGAGGTATATAGAGGTTGACTGCTGCCACCTCTGCCGTCTGGACAAGCAACGACCATAAGCATTCTTGCACATACTTAAACCTTGGCGGAATAGTTGTTAGCGAAATAATGAGTTTTGTCATTTCCCTAATCAGCTAGCAAGCCGGACTGCCATGGCATCTATGCATTTTCCGACCAGTCTTTACCTCTTCAAGCAAAGCCTCATAGCTCGGCACGATGGCACATCTTGAATCAATCAACAGACAGCGTGCCAGAATTTGATAGACGGGCAGCCAACTAATTGACCTTGAGCGAAACACAATCACTTGGGCAATCGGACGTAATTTTAAAAGCAGACTTGTTGAACGCACAAGCTCCATCACATCCGCTCCAAGGTGGGAATACCCAGCAGACCCAAGCCCAGGGAGAGGGTGTCGGTGGTCAGACGGCAGAGCGCGAGGCGGGAGGAGCGGGCCGGCTCCTCGGCCTTGAGCACCGGCACCTGGTCGTAGAAGCGGTTGAAAACCTGGCTGAGCTCAAACAGGTAGTTGCAAAGCCGATTGGGCAACAACTCCTGCTCCACTTCAGCAATCACGCCATCAAACTTGAGCAGCTCCCGCACCAGCGCCCACTCCTGCACTTCGCTGAAGGTGAGTGAAGCAACGGCGCCAGCCCCCAGATCGCCGCCCTTGCGGGCGATGCCGGCGATGCGCACCACCGCATAGAGCAGATAGGGCGCCGTGTTGCCCGTAAGTGCCAGCATCCGATCAAAACTGAACTGATAGTTGGTGATCCGATTGGTGCTGAGGTCGGCGTACTTCACCGCCGCCAAGCCCACGGAGGTGGCCACCCGCTGGATGAAGGCCTCTTCTTCGCTGCGCTGCTCATCGGCAAGGCGCTGACGCAGATCAGCCTCTGTGCGCTCCACCGCCTCATCGAGCAGGTCCTTGAGGCGAACCGTGTCGCCGGAGCGGGTCTTGAGCTTTTTGCCATCGTCGCCCTGTACCAAACCGAAGGGCACGTGCTCGACGCCGCAGTGGGAGGGAATCCAGCCCGCCCGCTGGGCCACCTGGAATACGCCAGCAAAATGGCTGGCCTGGCCCGCATCGGTCACATAGATCACTCGGCTGG
>NZ_JAGQCP010000065.1:0-10963 GCF_024346255.1 Cyanobium sp. BA5m-10
GATCGTTAGTGCCACTGAAACCCGCAGCGCCACCAGCCTGCTGAGCCGCTGCAAGAGCTTCGCCTACGGGGCCTCGATCCAGGCCCGCCGCCAGGCCCTGGAGGCGGGCGCCGACGACGCCCTGCTGGCCAGCTCCGCCGGCGGCCTCTGCTGCGGCACCAGCGCCAACCTGCTGGTGTGCCGCGGGGGCTCCTGGATCACCCCGCCCCTAAGCAGCGGCTGCCTGCCGGGGGTGATGCGGCAGCGGAGTCTGGATCGGGGCCTGATCACTGAAGCCCCGGTCAACGAGCAAGATCTAGCCAGCTGCGAGGCGGCCTGGTTGATCAACAGCCTGGGCTGCCGGCCGATCAGCCACCTGGGCGCCCTGCCGATAACCAACCCCGCTCCATCTGGCGGCGGCAGCCAGGAGGCGGAGACGTTCTGGCGACAGCTCCTGCAGGCCAGCCCATGACCCGGCGATGACCACCTCCGAACTCTCTCGCCAGCTGGGGCTGCGCAGCCTCACCCTGGCCGTGGTGACGAGCACTATCGGCTCAGGCTGGCTGTTTGCCCCCTTTTACGCCGCCCGCAGTGCCGGCCCAGCAGCCCTCGGCGCCTGGCTACTGGGCGGAATGTTGGCCTTCAGCCTGGCCCTTGTATTTGCCGAACTGGGCTCCCTGGTGAGCAGTTCCGGCGCCCTGGCCCAGATCCCCCTGCTCAGTCACGGCCGCACCGCCGGCTTCATCGGCGGCTGGAGCGCCTGGGTCGCCTACCTGGCCCTGCCCACCATCGAGGTGCTGGCGGTGATGCAATACCTGGCCAGCAGCTTCCCCTGGCTGACGGCCGATGAGGGCAGCGGCCAGGTGCTCAGTGGTCCCGGCCTAGCCCTGGCCACGGCCCTGCTGGCATTGCTGGCCTGGATCAACCTGGCAGGGGTGGGCTGGCTAGCCCGCTGGATCGACGGGCTCACCGCCTGGAAACTGGCCGTACCCCTGGTGATCTCGGTCACGCTGATGCTGGCTTCGGGCCACTGGGGCAACCTCACCGCCAGCCGCCTACCCCCGGGCGAAACCCTGCAGGGCATGGTGACGGCGATCAGCAGCGGCGGGATTTTGTTTTCGCTGCTGGGTTTTCGCACCGCCATGGATCTTGCCGGCGAAACCCGCCGGCCCCAGCGCACCGTGCCCCTGGCCATGGCCCTAGGTCTGGCTATCTCCCTTGGCATCTACCTAATCCTGCAGCTGGCCTTCCTGGTATCCATCCCCCCCGACCAACTAGCCGGCGGCTGGGGCCGGCTTGAGCTCACCGCCCACGGCGGACCCCTGGTGGCCCTGGCCATGGGCCTGGGTCTCGGCTGGGTGGAGCGGCTGCTACTGCTAGATGCGGTGATCTCCCCGAGCGCCACGGCCATGGCCTACATGGGCGCCTCGGCGCGGGTGAGCTGGATGATGGGGCGCTGCGGGCTGCTGCCCAGCAGCTTTGGGCGGCTCAACCGCCAGGCCGTGCCCTCAGTCGCCCTATTAGTGAGCCTGGCCATGGGGGTGTTGATGCTGCTCAGCGGCCCCAGCTGGCAAACCGTGGTGAGCTTCCTCACCGCCACCTTGGTGATCGCCCTGGCCATGGGCCCGGTAAGCCTGGTAGCCCTGCGCCGGCAGTTGCCCGATGCCCAGCGGGCCTACCGATTGCCCTGGGCCGGTGTCTGGTGCAGCTCAGCCTTCGTGCTGGCCACCTGGGCGATCAGCTGGTGCGGCACCAGCTCGCTGCGAGGAGCCAGCCTGATCGTGCTGGTGCCGACCGGGCTGTTTGCCCTGGCCGATCGCCAGCACCTACGCCATGGACTTTGGTGGTTTCTGTACCTCGGCGGCATCGTGGCCATCACCTGCGTGCCGCTGGGCCTATTAGCCCAGCTGGCTGCGCTAGCTATCTGGGCCCTGGTGGTATTTCCGATCGCCACCAGCTCCCGCCTACCTCAGTTGCAACCCATGGTGGAAATGCGATAGGTGAAACCAGTGGCCGCCTGGTCTGCGCTGGCACCAATCTTGAAGTTGAGCTGGCTCACGGTTTTGCCGGAAATGGCGGGGAAGGGGCCCCACATGCGGCCGGTACCCATCTGGGGTGCAAACGACTCATTTATCACCTGCAAGCTGGAACCGTCAGTGAACTTGAGATAGCCCTGGATGGGGTAGGTGGCACTCACCGAGGAGTTGGCGGTGAAGAAGAACTTGTAGCTGCCGTAGGGCTGAGTGACGAAGAAATCGGTGTTCCAGTTGGGGCGGCCAAAGGGATTGCCTGCACCAATCGTTTTGGTGACGACGTTGGTGGTGCCATCGCCACCCACTGGCGCTAGGAACTGGCAGGTTTGGGCCTGAACTGGAGCCAAACCGGCAACCAGGGTGGTGCTGCACATACCGGCCGCGAAGACCGCCACAAGGGAAGGGCGCATCGAATTTCTAGCTGACTTTGATCAGCTTATTTTTAGCCTCAAACGCTCAAGAAGCGCTGGATCATCTCCGAGCTGAGATCGGCCGTGGCGCCACTGGCCACGATGCCGCCCTTCTGCATGGCGTAATAACAGTCGGATTGGCGCACAAAACTGGCGTGATGCTCCACCAGCAACACCGAGATGCCAGTCTCTCGAATGATGCGGCTCACGGCCCGCTGGATGTCGAGCACCACCGAGGGCTGAATGCCCTCCGTGGGTTCATCGAGCAGCAGCAGACGGGGCTTGCCAAGCAGGGCCCGGGCGATGGCCAGCTGCTGCTGTTGACCACCGGAGAGGTCGCCGCCACGGCGAGCCAGAAACTTCTCCAGCACAGGGAATAGCTCAAACACCAGCGGGTCGATATGGCGATGGCGACCCATACCCCCCGGCAGGGCTTCCAGACCCAGCAGCAGGTTTTCGCGCACGCTGAGCTGGGGAATGATTTCCCGCCCTTGGGGCACATAGCCAATGCCCGCCCCGGCGCGGCGGTGGGGGGCCAGGCCGCCGCAGTCGCTGCCTGCCAGCTCAATGCAACCGCTGCGCTGGGGCACCAGGCCGATGATCGACTTGAGCAGGGTGGTTTTGCCAACTCCATTGAGCCCGATCAGGCAGGCCATCTGACCTGGCGCGACCGATAGATCGACGTTGCGGAGAATATGGCTCTCCCCGTAATAGACGTTGAGCCCGCGCACGCTTAGCAAGCGGCTGGCCTCGCCCTGGGGTGGGGTTGTCATGGTGGCAGAAGCAGTCATACGTCGTCCTCAACACCGAGATAAACCTCGATCACGCGGGGATCGCTCTGCACCTTCTCCATCGTGCCCTCACAGAGCACGTGACCCTCATGCAGCACGGTTACAGGGCAATCGAGCTCTCGAATGAAATCCATGTCGTGTTCGATCACCAGCACGGTGTGGTCGCCCGCAAGGCTGCGCAGCAAAGCACCGGTGCGCTCGGTCTCCTCCTCGGAAAGGCCGGCCACCGGCTCATCCACCAGCAGCACATAAGGGTCTTGGGCCAGCAACATGGCGATCTCAAGCCACTGCTTCTGCCCGTGGGAAAGGCTGCCGGCCCGCCGGGAGGCATGCACCTCGAGGCCAACCACCGCCAGCAACTCTTGGACCCGCTGGCGCTGACGGCTATCGAGGCTGCCAAATAGCAGCTTGAAGGGTGAGTGGCTGCCCTTAACAGCCAGCTCAAGATTGCGGCGAGGGCTGAGGTTTTGGTAGACGCGCGGGGTCTGAAATTTGCGACCAATCCCCAGCCGAGCGATGCGGTGCTCAGCGATGCCTAGCAACGAGCGCCCCCGAAACACCACGTCGCCTTTGGTGGGGCGCACCTTGCCTGTGATCACATCAAGGAAGGTGGTTTTGCCCGCACCATTCGGGCCGATCACAGCCCGCAGCTCGCCGGGTGCCAGGGAGAGGTTGAGATCGTTGAGGGCCCAAAAACCATCGAAGCTGACGCTGACACCGCGTAGCTCCAGCAACGGGGCGACCAAAGGGGCGGCAGTAGACGAAGTCATGGGGCACCTCCGGGAGGCAGATCGGACCTAAAGGCCTGGCGCTCCGCCTGCGCCGCGGGGTCGAGATCCAAGCCTGGATAAGTGGGCGCCAATGCTGGCCAGCCAACCATGGCCTGGATATGGCGCGGGCCACCCTGACGCCACCAGCCCACCAAGCCATCAGGCAGCGCCGTGACCACCAATAGGAACAAACCACCCTGGATAAACAGCCAGGTTTCCGGCAGTTGTTCACTCACCAGGCTCTTGGCGTAGTTGATCAGAACGGCACCAAGCACGGCTCCGATCAAGGTGCCGCGGCCCCCCACCGCCACCCAGATCACCATCTCAATAGAGAAAGGTACTGCCATGTATTGGGGCGACACAATGCCGGACTGCACGGTGTAGAGGGCACCGCTAACGCCAGCCATGGCACCGGCAATGGCAAACACCAGGGTTTTGTAAGCCGTGGGGTTGTAGCCGGTGAAGCGCAAGCGCGGCTCGTCATCGCGGATGGCGATCAAGGCATCGCCGAAGCGACCACGGGTGAGCCAGCGGCAGAGCAACCACGCAGCCATCACCAACACCACAGTGAGCCAGAAAAGGTTGCGCTGCATGGCATCACTGCCCACCAGCTCCCCAAAGATCCGGGCGGTATCAGTTTTGAGGCCATTGGTGCCATTAATCAGCTTTTGCTGGCCATTAAAAAAGTTGAAAAAGACCAGCAGGGCCGCCTGGGTAAGAATCGAAAAGTAGACCCCCTTGATGCGGTTGCGAAAAACTAAATAACCAAGCACACCAGCCACCAAGGCAGGCAACACCCAAATACACAAGCCCGTAAACACAAAAGACTGAAATGGCTGCCAAAAAACAGGGAGTTGCTTAACTCCATAAAGCCCGAAAAACTCAGGCAACTCCCCAGGCGCCAGAGATAAGAGCTGCAAATGCATGCCAATGGCATAGCCACCTAGGGCAAAGAAGATGCCCTGACCCAGGCTCAGCATGCCAGTAAAACCCCAGATCAGATCTATACCCAGGGCTACGATTCCCAGGGACAAAAACCGCCCCAGCAGGTTGAGCCGGAACGGCGGCAAGATCGCCGGCAAGATCAACGCTGCTGCCACAAGCAGCAGCCACGGCAACCAGGTGCGCAATTTCGCCATGGCTCAGGCCTCCACCAGCCGTCCCTTCTGCGGGAACAGGCCAGCGGGCCTGAACTGCAGGAACAGGACGATCAGAGCAAACACGAGCACCTTTGCCATCGAGGTGGTGGCAAAAAATGTGATCAGCTCATTTAGCCCGGCTGGCATAGCTGGCCAGAGCAGCAGTAGGGAGCCGGAGCCGATCACATAGCTGAGAACTCCAATACCCAGGGCCGCTACAACCGTGCCGAGAAGTTTGCCAACCCCACCCAAAACCACCACCATGAAGCAGTCAACGATGTAGTTACCGCCGAGGTTTGGGCCCACCGAGCCAAGCAAAGTCACAGCCACTCCAGCCACTCCAGCCAAGCCCGATCCCACCAAAAAGGTGAGCGCATCGACGGTTTCGGTAGGAATCCCCAGGCAGTCGCTCATCGAGCGGTTTTGGGTAACGGCCCGGATGCGAATCCCCCAGACGCTCTTCTGAAGGAACCAATGCACCGCCACCAGGGCAATCGCCGTAAGAGCAACAATGAACAGGCGTGCCGTTGGCATATTGACACCGCCAAAATCAACCGAACCCCGCAACCAGAGGGGAGCAGTGACGTCTAGGTTACGAGCGCTAAACCAGGGCTGATCCAGCACCCGAACGCCACCTAGCCCGGTAGCCAAGATGATGCCAATTAGGCCGGAAATTACCCAGCTAGCCACTGCAAGCAATGGGGTCCAGCGCCGTTGAGCCCAGGAGCTGGGCCACAGCCGTGGTGCTACCAGCCCCAGAGCCACGGCCACCACAAGGCCCACAACAAAGGCACTGCTCACCGAGCGCACAAATTGCTGCAAAATCAGGCTTACCCCCCAGGTTGCCAAGAGAGTTTCCAACGGCCTGCCATATAGGCGCCGAATCACGGTTTTTTCCAGCAGCAAGCCAGCTAAACCACTCACTAAAAAAGCAAGCGGTATCGCCACCAAAATGTAGATAGGGAAAAGACCCTCCAGAGGGCCATTTTTAAATAGGTTTTGCACCACGAAGGTGGTGTAAGCCCCGAGCATCATCAACTCGCCGTGGGCCATGTTGATGACCCCCATCAAGCCAAAGACTACGGCCAAGCCAAGGGCGGCCAGCACCAGCACCGAACCGATGGCTAAGCCATTGAAGAGTGTGTCGTAAAGAAGATCCATGGCGCCCAACAGGGCTCGGCAAGGGAAAGAAAAATAAAAACGAAGTGAAAAGGGGGAGCTAAGCTCCCCCGACCTGAAGTCAACAGGAAAGCTGAAGGCTCACATCTTGAACTTGCCAGCGTCAGGACGATCCTGGGTCCAATCGCAGGTGTAACCCTTGGTTTCGGGAACAAACTGGTTCCAGGCAATCGGCTTGAGAACTCCCTTGTTCTCGATGATCTTGAACATGCCGTCCTTTTGGACCTCACCAATCATCACCAGCTCGGTGGTGTGGTGATTGGGCTGCACCTCGATCTTGCCCTGGGGGGCATCGAAAGTCACACCGATTAGCGCCTTACGCACTGCGTTGTCGTCAACGCTGTTGGCCTTCTCAGCCCCAGCGGCCCAGAGGTACACCATGTTGTAGGCGGATTCAGCCGGGTCGTTGGTGACCCGATTCTCGCCGTACTTGGCCTTGAAATCAGTAGTGAACTTCTTGGAAGCGGGGGTATCGAGACTCTGGAAGAAGTTCCAGGCCGCATAGGTGCCTTCCAGATATTCGGGGCCGATTGCCGCAACCTCCTCCTCAGCAATTGAGAAGCTCATGATCGAGTAGCCATTGGCAGGGGTGATGCCAGCAGCCTTCATCTGCTTGAAGAAGGCGACGTTGCTGTCACCGTTCAGGGTGTTGACGATCACGCCACCCTTGGGCAGGGCCTGCTTGATCTTGGCAATGATCGGAGCCACCTCGGTGTTGCCAAGCGGCAGGTAGTCCTCACCCACCAGATTGCCGCCCTCAACCTTGAGCTGCTCCTTCATGATCGTGTTCGCGGTGCGCGGATACACGTAATCGGAGCCCACTAGGAAAAAGTCCTTGCCCTTGTTCTTGAGCAGCCAAGAGACAGCCGGCTCAGCCTGTTGGTTGGGGGTGGCACCGGTGTAGAAGATGTTCTGGGAGCACTCCTGACCTTCGTACTGGATCGGATAGAAGAGGAAGTGATCCTTGGCCTCAAACACAGGCAGCATCGCCTTGCGGCTAGCTGAGGTCCAGCCACCAAACACCACAGCCACCTGATCCTGATCGATCAGTTTTTTGGCTTTCTCAGCGAAGGTGGGCCAGTCAGAGGCACCATCCTCTTCGACGGGAACAATCTTCAGCTTCTTGCCATCGATGGTGATCCCGCCCTTGGCGTTGATCTCCTCGATCGCCATCAACTCGGCTTCCGCCACCGTGTTTTCAGAGATGGCCATGGTGCCGGAGCGGGAATGGAGGATCCCCACCTTCACTTCACCGTCAAAATCGCCAGAGGCTTTTTCGCCGCCGCCGCCGCAGGCCACCAGCGAAAGGCTGGCTGCCATCGCCGTCGCACCAGCGACATAACGAATGGTGGTTTTGCGCATCAGGGAAGACTTCATAAAAACTCCTACGGGAAACCGCTGAATGTCCCGCTGCTGTTTAGCGGTCAGTGGAAGGTATCCAGTTGTCACACGTTGGCCCTGTAGTGGTTGCTACGAATCTCGCAAAAGCCCTGCGACCTCGAAGGAATCCAGAAAGTCCCACAAAACAGCAGCAACAATCAGCCCCGGCGCCGTATCGCTCGACACCAATTACACAATGCCGAGATGGTCTCAGGGCTTGCTCAGCAAATGCTCACCAACTGAATTCGCCCACAACTCGCCTAACCCCAAACAATTTGATTCCTACCGAGTAGCATCGGATACTGAGATCGCCGACGGCGTGGGACTCCGAAGGCGGCTGTTTACAACCCAGGTCACTACTCTTGCTATCGTCTCTGTGGCGACTGTAGGCGGGTGGTTCCTTAGCGAATGGGTTAGCCAAAATGCCGGAGCCCAGGCCCGTGAAGTGGCCTTTGAGTCTGATGTCATAAGGCACCTCAGCTTTGAGATGCTCCAGTCTGTGCCGCACACGGCTCAGTACATGGTGCAAGGCGGGACAAGCGCGCTAAGCGATGAGCTGAACCATGACATCACGAAGCTCAAGAGCTTCCGCACCGCCCTCGATGAAAAGCTCACAACCCTGAGCCGGCTATCTAGAACCAACGCACTCCATCGGGAACTAGAGGCTATCCGGCTGCTCTCAGTCCAGGTGCAACGCAACCTGGAACAGACGGCTGCTGAAGTTAAAGAACTGCAAAAACAAAACAAACCACTTAGCCTAACATTGATACAACGAACAACTCAAGACCGAACAATTAGTGAGATTCGGCGACACGGCGAAGTCTTGGCAAATCTGTACAACGAAAAAGCCCAAAAGCTTGATGCTCTTAAAAAAGAGCAATATTCAGCACGTCTTTTGGGTATGGGCATCTGGATGGCTGGGCTTGTGCTGGGCTGGGTAGTGGGCTTGAGCTTTGCCTGGCGCACAGCCGATCGGATTCTTAAACCGTTGCTACAGCTAGATGAGCTGATGCTGAACCCTGATAAAAATATAGCCACAACCCTGCAAAGCCCCAGCTTCAGCAAAGCCCCCCGGGAAATCATTAGCCTCAGCGGCAGCTTCTACAAATTGGTCACTGAATCCCTATCACTGACAGCACAACTCAGGGACCTAGCCAACACGGATGGGCTCACCTCAGTAGGCAACCGACGCCGCTTCGACGAGGTTTTCAGCCAGGAGTGGAAGCGGGGCCTGCGTAGCGGCCAACCCTTGAGTTTACTTATGTTGGATGTGGACCATTTCAAGCTTTACAACGATAGCTACGGGCATGTTGAAGGAGACCTCTGCCTCGGGAAAGTTGCAGATGCGATAAAAAGCAAGGTGCTTCGCAGCACCGACCTTGTCTGCCGTGTAGGTGGCGAGGAATTCGCTATTCTGCTGCCGGAAACTGGGTTGACCGAAGCCTATCGACTGGCGGAAGCCATTATTAACGCCCTGGATTCCGCCTGCATCGACCATGAATCCAGCCCAGTTGCCAGCTGGGTTACGGCCAGCATTGGGGTCGCCAGTGGGATACCTCAACAGGGGACCAGTCAACGTCAGCTGATGGAAAAAGCCGACCAAGCTCTCTACCACCGCAAAAGCAATCTGGGGCGCCATGGTGTCACGGCCGCAGATACCTTGGCCTAGCTCGACCTAGCCCCCGGATTGCAGGGCCTGGCGCAGGACCGTGCCGTCAACCGGGGGGAGTGGTGATGCAGTAGGCACCAGACCCAGATAGGCCTGCACGTCACGGACTGTGCTGAGGTTGCGCTCTAGAACGCCGCCTTGCACAAAGAGGGGCTCCTGGTTGGCCAAAGAGAAAAACACCAAACCCTTCAACGAATCACGGAATCCCCGTTCGGTTACACCCTCCCGACGGGCCATGGTGGCGATCGCGGCGTCAGGGTTGGCAGCCGCCTCCTTGTGGGCAGCCTGCCAGACCCTCAAAAGCCGTGCCACTAAAGGCCGATTGGCCGAAAGGAACTCGGGATCAGCAACCAGAATGTCGAAAATCTGGCCAGGAATTTCACGGCTAGTGAATAGGGGGCGAACCTTACCTGTAGCAATTGCTTGGTCGGAAAAGGGTGGGAACAGCGCTGCCGCGGCAACTTCACCCCTGGCTAGAGCCTTCGGCATCGCCTCCAATGGCATTGGCCTCAGTTCCACATCCTCCAGGCCTAGACCATTGAGGGCTAGAGCGCGGCTGAGCACAAAAGGTCCCAGGGTCGACGGAGTGATGGCCACCGGGCGAGAGCGAAGCTGGGCAATAGAATTCAAAGACCGGTCAACTACCACCTGATCGGCGCCCCTGGATTCATCAAGCACCAATACCACCACTGGGCAACGCTTCGGCACCCGCTGACAGATGTCAACGGCTTCAACGGTGGTCAGCTGGGACAGCTTCAACTCTCCCCGCAGGTAAGCGTGGACAATATCTTGGGGATTCGTATAGTTTTTGAGGTCAAGCTTTAAGTCATAACGCTGATCTAGTTTACGGTCCTGGGCTAGCGAAAAATACTCATAGCCAGGCCAATTGCTGACCGGAACGGTAACAGTGGCTACCCCAGCCCCACAGCCCGCTGCACTCAGAAGCAGGCCAGATGAAGCACCCAGGCGCAGCAAATATCGTGGAAAGGCAGACACAGGAGAGATCACCACGCCGTAAATGGACCCGGGAAAGAGAGATGCCTAATCTTGTTTCCATTCAGCACATTACCAAAAAAATCACGGCAGCTGGGCCCACAAAAACTTCTCCACCGCCTCTAGTCCTTCGCCGCTGCGGATGTTGGTGAAGCACCAAGGGCGCCCAGGGCGCATGCGTTCGGTATCGGCTGCCATCACCTCGAGGCTGGCTCCCACCATGGGAGCCAGGTCGATCTTGTTGATCACCAGCAGATCGGAGCGGGTGATCCCCGGGCCGCCCTTGCGAGGGATTTTGTCGCCGGCGGCCACATCGATTACATAAATGCAGAGGTCCACGAGCTCGGGGCTGAAGCTCGCGGCCAGGTTGTCGCCGCCGCTCTCCACCAGCACCAAATCCAGATCGGGGAAGGCCGCCTCCAGCTCGGCGACCGCCGCCCGGTTGATCGAACAGTCCTCGCGGATGGCGGTGTGGGGGCAGCCACCGGTTTCGACGCCGCGGATGCGCTCGGGCTCAAGGGCCCCAGCTCGGGTGAGGAACTGGGCATCCTCCTGGGTGTAGATGTCGTTGGTGACAACCGCCAGCTGCAGGCGATCGCGCAGCCGCCGGCAGAGGGCCT